>NZ_JCABYM010000015.1:88752-130991 GCF_059499385.1 Limnoglobus sp.
GTAACGTAGGCACCGGCGAGCCGCGCCGCTAACGCGGCGGGGTGTGTGCGTAACTCTCACACCCGGCCGCTTTCGCGGCTCGGCTCGCCGGGTTGCGTCCTCACAGTCCCAGCACGTCGGCCATCGTGTACAGGCCGGCCGGCTTGCCGGCGAGGAACTTCGCCGCCGCCAACGCGCCGCGGGCGTAGCTGTCCCGGCTGTACCCCTTGTGGACCAGCTCCATCGTCTCGCCGAGCGTGCTGAAGATGATCGTGTGCTCGCCGACGTTGTCCCCGGCCCGGACGGCGTGCATCCCGATCTCGCCGTGCGGCCGCTCGCCGACGATCCCCTCCCGGCCGTGCAGGATTTTCTCCTGCTTCATCGCGTCCTGCACGATCTTCGCGAACTGGGCCGCCGTGCCGCTGGGCGAGTCCTTCTTGAACCGGTGGTGCCGCTCGACGATCTCCACGTCGAAGTCCTGCTTCGCCAGCGCCTCGGCCGTCAGCTTCGTCAGCTTGAACAGGATGTTCACGACGAGGCTCATGCTCGGCGACAGCAGGATCGCCGTGTCGTGCGCGGCCTCGGCGATCTCCTTCGTGTGTTCGGCTTCCAGCCCGGTCGTGGCGATGACGAGCGGCAGCTTCCGGTCCACGCACGCCTTGAGGATGCCCATCGTGCCGGCCGGGGCAGAGAAGTCGATGACGCAATCGACGCGGGCCGACAGCGGAATCTCGGCCGTGACCGGCACGCCGAGATTCGCGACGCCGGCGACCTCCCCGGCGTCGTGGCCGACGCGGGGGTGCTTCGGCGAATCGACGGCCGCGACGACGTGCAGCGCCGGGTCTTCAGCCGCGAGGGCGACGAGCCGTTGGCCCATCCGCCCGCAGGCCCCGTGGATGGCGAGGGTGGTCTTCATCGGGGGGTGTCTCCTGGCGAACGGCACGGCGTAAGCGTGCCGGTGTGGGGCGGCGCGGCTCGTGGGGCCACCGGCACGCTTACGCCGTGCCGTTCGCCGGTGGTGGCTCACCGGCACGCTGTGGGCCACCGGCACGCTTACGCCGTGCCGTTCGCCAACTCGGCGAGCCGGGTTGTCACCCGCGGGTCCAGCCAGACGACTAGCGCGCCCGGCTGGTCCCGAACGTATTCGACGGCGGCACGGATGGTTTCGGGCGTGTCCTTCTTCCGCCGGGAGCCGGATTCCACCCACCAGTGCTTGCGACGGCCGCATTCCCGGTTCAGCCGGCGGGTACACCACGCCTTGAAGTCCACCAAGAGTTTCTCGGGGTCCGGATCGCCTGGGACGCCGACCACCACATGGACGTGGTCTGGGATTACGGCCAGCGCCAGGACCTGCCAGCGGCGGAATCGTGCCGTCTCGCGCAGTTGTTCCGAAATCGCCGTCGCTTGGGCGAGGTCGAATCGCACCGCGGTTTCGTCCATGATGTCTGCGGAGTACGCCGCCAACCGCGGCATCGCATCGGCCGGCAGTTCTCCCGGCACGTTGAGCAATACCTTCTGCCCCAGCGGATTCCGGAAGTCGGACACGAAGCCGTGCTCGCCCGGCAGCCACGTCCCATACGTTCGCCACGTCAGTAGCCAGTACCGGTCCATCTGGGCCTCGGCGAACGGCACGGCGTGAGCGTGCCGGTGTGGGCGATTGTGGTCCACCGGCACGCTCACGCCGTGCCGTTCGCCTAGGCGTACAACTCGATCGCCTTCACGATCTCGCTCAGGTCGTTCGGCACCTGCACCGCCCGGTTCGCGAACCCCGCCCGGCGGACGCCCCGCTTGCCGAGCTTCGCCTCGAAGGTTGCCGGGTCGGCCGTGTGGTACGCCACCGTCGCGTCCGGGTCCTTCAACACGTGCCCGGTCAGCACGCACGCTACCCGCTCGTCCGGCGAAATCACGCCCTCCTTCACGAGCTTGAGCAGCCCGGCCACGCTCGCGGCGCTGGCCGGCTCGCAGCCGAACCCGCCGGCCCCGATCTTCGCCTTCGCGTCGAGGATCTCCTGGTCCGTCACCTCCCGCACCACGCCGCCGCACTTCTCAAGAGACCGCAGCGCCTTCGGCAGGTTCACGGGCCGGTTGATCTCGATGGCGCTCGCCAGCGTGTCGGCCCGCTTGTCCGCGTCGTCCAGGTACTTCATGTACGCGTTGATCTTCCCCGCGTCCGGCCGGCCGGCGTTCCACCGGACGCCGTTCTTCTCGTAAAGTTGATAGAACGTGTCCGCCCCGGCCGCGTTGATGAGCGCCAGCCGCGGCGTGCGGGTAATCAGGCCGAGTTCCTTCAGCTCGAAGAACGCCTTGCCGAACGCCGACACGTTGCCGAGGTTCCCGCCCGGCACGACGATCCAGTCCGGGACCTCCCACCGCAGCGCCTCGAGGATGCGGTACATGACCGACTTCTGCCCCTCGAGGCGGAACGGGTTGACGCTGTTGACGAGGTAGATGCCGAGCTGCTTCGACACCTCCTGCACCCGCCGCAGGGCGTCGTCGAAGTCGCCGGCGATCTGCACCGTCAGCGCCCCGTAGTCGAGCGCCTGCGACAGCTTCCCGTAGCTGATCTTCCCGCTGCCGATGAAGATGACAGCCCGCATCAGGTTCGTCGCGGCGCAGTAAATGGCGAGGCTCGCGCTGGTGTTCCCGGTGCTGGCGCACGCGGCCCGCCGTGCCCCGACCATCTGCGCGTGGGTGAACGCGGCCGTCATGCCGTTGTCCTTGAAGCTGCCGCTGGGGTTCATCCCCTCGTACTGGAGGAACACCGTCCCCGGCCGCATCCCGGCGTACTTCGCCACGAGGTCGGCGCGTTGCAGCAGCGTCTGCCCCTCGCCGATGGTCATGACCCGGTCCGGCGGGGCGAACGGGAACAGGTCGCGAAACCGCCAGACGCCGGAGAAGTCGAGCGGGTCGGTGCGGTTGGCCCACTTCGCCTCGAAGTGCTTGAAGGACGTGGGCGCGGGCAGTCGGTCCCAGTCGTAGGCCACGTCGTACAGGCCGCCGCACTTGGCGCACTGGAAGCTCGTGTCCGCGAGGTCGGCGGTGTGGCCGCAGTGCGGGTGGATGCAGCGTTGGAAGACGGCGTCGGACATCGTGGCCCACCGGGAGAAGGTCGCAAACGACTGTCGTTTTAGCGAACGCGGTGGGGGTTGCGAGATGGCGGCCGGCGCGGCACCGCGCCGGCCGCGGCGGCGGTCACTCCTTCTTCTTCCAGTCGCGGATGTGGGAGTTCGTCTTGGCGAGTTCGTCGAGCTTGGCCGTCAGGTCGGCCTCGGACTTGGCGTAGTCGAACCGGCAGGTCGTGTTGGGAATGTCGGTCTGGACGTTGGTGAAGCCGTCGGCTTCGGTCAGAGCGCCTCGCACGGAGGCGGCGCACCCCCCTCAGGTCATGTTGGGGACGAGGATGGCGTGGGCCGGTTGGGCTTGGCTCGGGGTGCTCGCGGCGGTCGGCGGCGGGGACGACGACCCCGAACACCCGGCCGCGGCCAGCGTGCCGAGCAGGCACAATCGAAGGAACATGAACGATCTCCCGTGGAATGAGGACCGGGCTGCCGCGAAGGGCGGGCAGTCTCCACTTCTAAAGTAGCCCGCGCGGGCCGCCCGCGGCCACCCCAGGAACCGTGCGGCGGTCGTTCGATCGGACCCAGCCCCGTTGACCGGACGGCCCGGCGGCGGGTACAACGGAAGAACCTCCCAGGAACAACCCGATGCGCGCGCTCGTGTGGATCGCCGGTTTGCTCACCGCCGGCCCCGTCGCCGCGGCCCCGCCGAAGCCGTCGGCCGAGGCGGCGTTCGCCACCCGCGTGCTGCCGGCGCTGAAGGCGAAGTGCTTCGCCTGCCACGGCGAGGACGCGGAAAAGGTGAAGGGCGGGTTGGACCTGACGACGCGGGAGAAGCTGCTCGCCGGCGGCGACAGCGGCGAGCCGGGGTTCGTGCCCGGCAAGGCGGCGGAGAGCGCGATCTACCGTGCGATCCTACGGACGGACAAGGCCGTCGCCGCGATGCCGCCGAAGGAGAACGACAAGCTCACGGCCGAACAAGCCGCCGCGGTCCGCGACTGGATCGACGGCGGCGCGCCGTGGCCGTCGGCCGAGCGCATCGCGGAGCTGGTCGCGGCCGAGCAGACCGCCGGCGTGCGGGTGAAGACGAGCGGCGAGCTATCGGCGGACTGGACGAACCGGACGTACAAGCCCGAAGACCTGTGGGCGTACCAACCGCTCCGGAAGGCTTCGGCCGGAGCGACGGTCGATGGCTTCATTTCCGCGAAGCTGCGTGCCGCCAAACTGACCCCGGCCCCGGCGGCCGACCGCCGCACGCTGGCCCGCCGGGTCACGTTCGACCTCACCGGCCTGCCGCCGACGCCGGAAGAGATCGACGCCTTCGTCACCGACACGTCGCCGACCGCCTACGAGAAACTCATCGACCGGCTGCTCGCGTCGCCGCACTACGGCGAGCAGATGGCCCGGCACTGGCTCGACCTGACGCGGTACGCGGACTCGGCCGGGTTCGCCAACGACTACGACCGCGGCAACGCCTGGCGCTACCGCGACTACGTCGTGCGGAGCTTCAACGCGGACAAGCCCTACGACCGATTCGTGACCGAACAACTCGCCGGGGACGAGGTCGCGCCGGCCGACCCGGAGGCGCTGGTGGCCGTCGGGTTCCTGCGGATGGGGGCGTGGGAGCTGACCGGCATGGAGGTCGCGAAGGTCGCCCGCCAACGGTTCCTGGACGACGTGACCGACACCGCCGGGCAGGTGTTCCTCGGCCACATGCTCCAGTGCGCCCGCTGCCACGACCACAAGTTCGACCCGGTCCCGACGCGGGACTACTACCGCATCCAGGCCGCGTTCGCGACGACGCAGCTCGCCGAGCGGCCGGCCGCGTTCCTTCCCAATGAGAACGTCCGCGAGTTCTACGAACGGAAGTACCTCGTCGCGCGGCAAGAGCGGCTCGAAGCGGAGTTGAAGCGCATCCTGGAGGCGGAGGCCGCGGCGCGGAAGCAGTGGGCGGCGGCGAACCCGGACAAGAAGGGCGAGAAGCCGCCGCGGCACGAGTTCCTTTCGCCGGCCGACCTGGGGCTGGAGCGAATCGCCCGCAAGGGGCTGGAGCGGCTGAAGTGGGAGTTCGACCGGTACGAGCCGGTCGCGCTGTCGGTGTACTCGGGCCGCACGCCGGACGTGAAGGCGATCTACGCGCCGTTTCGCGTGCCGAAGAACCCGGCCGCGGGCACGCTGGAGGTTTCGCACATCCTCGGCGGCGGCGACCCGTTCAGCCCGAAGGACGAGGTATCGCCCGGCGTCGTCAGCGCGGCGGGAGATGCCGCAATTCCGAACGAGACGGAAGGTCGTCGGGCGGCGCTGGCGAAGTGGGTCGTCGATCCGAAGAACCCGCTGACCGCCCGGGTCATGGCCAACCGCGTCTGGCAGTGGACGATGGGGACGCCGCTCGCCGGGAACCCGAACAACTTCGGCACCACGGGTAAGAAGCCGACGCACCCGGAGTTGCTCGACTGGCTCGCGGCCGAGTTCGTGGCGAACGGGTGGTCGGTGAAGAAACTTCAGAAGACGATCCTGCTGTCCGAGGCGTACCGGCGCTCCTCCCGCCACCCGGACCCGAAGGCGGGGGGCGACCTGTACGCCGCGTTCCGCCCGCGGCGGCTGGCGGCGGAGGAACTCCGCGACGCGCTGCTCGCCGTGTCCGGGGAGCTGACCCGCACGGTCGGCGGCGTCCCCGTGCGGCCGGAGCTGAACCCGGACGTGGCGTTCCAGCCGCGGCAGGTGATGGGCACGTTCGCCCCGGCCTGGGAGCCGTCGCCGAAGCCGGAGCAGCGACATCGCCGCACGCTGTACGCGCTAAAGCTGCGGGGCGTCCGCGACCCCCTGTTGGACGTGTTCAACGCCCCGGTCGCCGATTCGCCGTGCGAGGCCCGCGACGTTTCGACGACCGCCCCGCAGGCGTTCGCCCTATTCAACGCCGAGGCGACGCGGGCACGGGCGCTGGCGTTCGCCACCCGGCTGGTGGCCGTCACGAAGACGAACGACGGCGCGATCGCTGCCGCCTTCCACGCCGCGTTCGGCCGGACACCGACGGCCGACGAGCGGGAAACGTGCTTGAAACACTGGGAGAAGATGACGGCCCGCCACGCCGGGTTGAACCTGGCGAAGCCGAAGCGGCCGACGGAGGTGGTCCGCGAGGCGGTGGAGGAGAACACCGGCGTGTCGTTCCGGTACACGGAGCCGCTGGACGCCGCGGCCGACTTCGTCCCGGACCCGCACCCGGCCGACGCCGACGCCCGCACCCGCGGGCTGATGGAAGTGTGCCTGGTGCTGTTCAACGCGAACGAGTTCGCGTACCTGGACTGACCGTAGGTCAGCCTTTCCAGGCTGACTCGCGTTCAGAGCCCCAGGGCGCTCCCTCCCGTTGTAGGTAGCTGCCTGCGACGAGAAGCCCGTCAGCCTGGAAAGGCTGACCTACGTGAGGACCCGACCGTGACCCTCTCCCGCCGCGAAGCGATTTACGGCCTCGGCGCGTCCGTCGGCGGCCTCGCGTTCTCCGCCATGCTGCACGCCGCCGAGAAGAAGCGGCCGCACGTCCCGGCGAAGGCGAAGGCGTGTATCTTCCTCATGATGGAAGGCGGGCCGAGCCACATCGACACGTTCGACCCGAAGCCGATGCTCGCGAAGTTGCACCTGAAGGAGTTCACCCGCACGGACAAGATGCAGTCGGCCATGTCCGGCGGGAAGCGGTACTACGTCGCGTCGCCGTTCAAGTTCGCGAAGGCCGGGAAGTCCGGGGCGGACATCGCCGCCAACTGGCGACACCTCGCCGGCGTCGCGGACGACCTGTGCTTCTACCGCGGCTGTCAGGTCGATTCCGTCAACCACCCGACGGCCATGTACCAGATGAACACCGGCAACCGGTTCGGCGGCGACCCGGCCGTCGGCGGGTGGGTGACCTACGGCCTCGGCACAGAGAACCAGAACCTGCCGGGGTTCGTCGTGCTGCCGGAGGTGAGCTACCCGCAGGGCGGGGCCGCGAACTGGGGCAACGGGTTCCTCCCGGCCGACTTCCAGGGCACGCCGCTGCGGGCGGCCGGCGCGCCGATCCTCGACCTCGCCCCGCCGCCGGGCGTCACGCCGGCGGACCAACGGGCGAACCTCGATCTCTTGGGGAAGTTGAACGCCGCCCACGCCGCCGACCGCGGCGGGCGGGACGACCTCGCGGCCCGGATGGCCAGCTACGAACTCGCGTTCCGGATGCAGGCCGACGTGCCGGGGCTGCTCGACCTGTCGAAGGAGGACGCGAAGACGAAGGCCCTCTACGGCGTCGGCGAGGAGCCGACGGACGCGTTCGGCCGCCGCTGCCTGCTCGCCCGGCGGCTGGTCCAACAGGGCGTGCGGTTCGTGCAGGTCTACGCCGGGACGTGGGACAGCCACGACTACATCGAGAAGGCGCACGGCAACTTGGTGGCCCGCGTGGACCGGCCGATCGCCGGGCTGATCGCGGACTTGAAGCGGACGGGGCTGCTCGACAGCACGCTCGTGGTTTGGGCCGGCGAGTTCGGCCGCAGCCCGGACAACGGCGTGCGGATGGGCACGGCGTTCGGCCGCGACCACAACCCGAAGGCGATGACGGTCTGGCTCGCCGGCGGCGGGGTGAAGGCGGGGCACACCGTCGGCGCGACGGACGAGTTGGGAGCGGAGGCGGTCGAGTGCAAGCACCACGTCCGCAACTTACACGTCACGCTGTTGCACCTGCTCGGCCTGGACGACACGAAACTGACGTACTTCCACGGCGGCCGGTTCAAGCAGCTCTCGCAGTTCGGCGGGTCGGTCATCAAGGAGTTGCTCGGGTAAGCGGCAGGGGCGCGGGAAGAAAAACCTAGACTTCCGAAGTCCGGCTTCGACTTCGGAAGTCGATCCTCCCACAGTGGTGTCTCTCCCTTCCCGCAGGGGGCTGGCCCCGCTCGACTTCCGAAGTCCGGCTTCGACTTCGGAAGTCGATCCCCCGCAGGCGCGTCCCTCCTCGTCCGTCGGTGCTGGCCCCGCTCGACTTCCGAAGTCGAAGCCGGACTTCGGAAGTCGGGCCGCCGGTCACGGCTTCAACACGACCTTGATGCAGTTGTCCTTCTTGTCCCGGAACGTCTTGTACGCCTCCGGCGCGTCCGCCAGCTTCAGCCGGTGCGTGATGACGAACGACGGGTCGATCTCACCCTTCTCGATTCGCTCGAGCAGCGGCTTGAGGTAGCGGTGGACGTGCGTTTGCCCGGTCTTGACGGTGACGCCCTTGTTCATGAGCGCGCCGATCGGGAACTTGTCCGCGAACCCGACGTACACGCCGGGGATCGAGAGCGTGCCGCCCTTGCGGCAGGCCATGACCGCCTGCCGCAGGGCCGCCGGCCGGTCCGTGCCGAGGCCGACGGCCGCCTTGACCCGGTCGAGTACGGCCGGCGTGCTGCCGGTCCCGTGCGCCTCCGCCCCGACGGCGTCGATGCACCGGTCCGGCCCGCGGCCGTTGGTCATCTGTTGCAGCCGGTCGTAGACGCTGTCCTCGACCTTCAGGAAGTTGATCGTCTCCGCCCGGCACTGCGTCCGGGCCATTTCCAGCCGCTCCGGGACGTGGTCGATGGCGATCACCCGGCCGGCCCCGAGCATCCACGCGCTCTTGATGCAGAACTGGCCGACCGGCCCGCACCCCCACACGGCGACCGTGTCGCCCGGCTCGATGTCGGCGTTCTCCGCGGCCATGTACCCGGTCGGGAAGATGTCCGTCAGGAACAGCACCTTCTCGTCCGGCAGGCCGTTGGGAACCTTGAACGCCCCGAAGTCGGCGAACGGGACGCGGACGTACTCGGCCTGCCCGCCGGGGATGCCGCCGGTCAGGTGCGAGTACCCGAACAGCCCGGCCGGGGCGTGGCCCATCATCTGCGTGCCCATCTCCGGCTTCGGGTTGGACGTGTCGCAGCAGCTCGTCAGCCCCTTCTTGCAAAAGAAGCAGCTGCCGCACGCGATGCAGAACGGCACGAGGACGCGGTCGCCCTTCTTCAGGTTCGTGACCGCGTTGCCGGTCTCGACGACCTCGCCCATGAACTCGTGACCGAGGATGTCGCCGGACTCCATCGCCGGGACGTACCCGTCCAGCAGGTGCAGGTCGGACCCGCAGATGGCGGTTGTCGTGACCTTGAGGATCGCGTCGCGGGGGTCTTGAACCTTCGGGTCGGGCACGGTGTCGATCCGCACGTCTCCGGTCCCGTGCCAGCAGAGCGCTTTCATGACGAGTTCCATCGGGGACGGGCGAGGGGAAAGTCGAGGGGCAGCAACGGATGTGCCGGCCGCGCCGGCATCGGCGGCATGACGGTTGCTCCCGACAGGGGGGGAAAACACCGGGGGAACGTCATGGACCCGAAGCCGACGAAGGAGCCGCCGCCGAAGAAGCGGCCCGGCGAACAGACGGACGACGAGGCCGCGGCCGAGGCGGCGGCGAAGGAGCCGGCCGCCGAGCGGGGCGAGCGGATCGCCACCGGCAAGGACATCGCCCGCGGCGGGAAGAAGGACGGCGACGTGCCCGGCGCGACGCCGGACGAGTAACACGGCCGAGCAGTCCGCTGCCCGGTTTCCGGCTGAAAACTTACCGTTCCCGAACCGGAGGGCTGACGATGAAGTGCGAAGTTTGCGGCAACGACTACGACAAGGCGTTCACCGTCACGGCGGCGGACGGGGCACACACGTTCGACTCGTTCGAGTGCGCCATCCACGCCCTCGCCCCGAAGTGCGGGCACTGCGGCTGCCGGGTCGTCGGCCACGGCGTCGAGGAGGGCGGCACGATCTACTGCTGCGCCCACTGCGCGAAGAAGGTCGGCGTCACCGGGCTGAAGGACCGGGCGTGACGGCCTGGCCGTCCGTCAGGGCGGCCGCTGGGGTCGCGAGCGTCTCGGTCCCGGCGAACGGCGTCCAGTCGGCCGCGGCCGCCTTCTTGTACCGGCGGACCTGTGTGACCTGGGCGTCGCCGCGGGCCAACTGCACAGCCACGCGGACGGCCTTCCCGTCCTCGACGAGGTACGCGACCGGCTCGTCGTTGATCTTCCCGATCGCCGCGGCCGGCACGCTCCACTCGGCCGGCAGCTCGACCGTCAGCCGGGCGTAGGCGTACATGCCGGGCCGTACCGCCCCGGCCGCGTTCGGCAGATCGACTTCCGCTCGCAGCGTCCGCGACCCCGGCTCCAGCGACCACGAGGTCCGCGTTACCGTCCCCGTCTCCCCGGCGGCGGAAGAAGTCGGGAGCGTCAGCTTCAACTGCTGGCCGACGACGATCAGCCCGGCGTCGGCCTCGGGAACCTGAATCACGACGCGGACCGGGTCGGTGCGGGCGACGGCGAACAGGCCGTGCTTGCCGTCCGCGGCGATGAAGTCGCCGGTCGCGACGGCCCGGCGGGTGACGACGCCGTCGAACGGGGCCTTCACCCGCGTGTACCCGCGGAGGGCGTCCACCCGCCGCCCGTCGGCCTTCGCCACGTCGAGCCGCGCCTCCGTCGCCGTCACGTCGGCGACCGCCTTGTCCGCGTCCGCCTGCGCCTTCGCGACCGCCGCCTCCGCGGTCGTGACCTTCGCCGTGGACTCGGCCTTGCTCGCCTCGGCCGCCTTGAACTGGTTGAGCGTCTCGTCGCGGGTCTGCGAGTCGATGACGCCGCCGGCCACCAGCCGCTCGACGCGGGCCGCCTCGGACTGCCACCGGTCGTACAGCGCCTGCGTCCGCGTCAGCCCGGCCTTCGCCTCCGCCACCATCGCCTTGGCGGACGCCACCCCGGCCGTCGCGGCCGCGAGCGCCTTCTTCGCCTGCACGACTTCGGCCTCGTACTGGCGGACGGTCGCCTCCTTCTGCTTGAACTCCTCCTCCAGCTCCGGCACGGAGAGTTCGGCGAGGACCTGGTCCTTCTTCACCCGGCTGCCGATGTCGATGAACCGGTCGTGGGCGGCGAGCGCGGCCTTGTCCGGGTCGGCGGCGAGGCCGCGGACGTACCCCGGAATCTTCGCGAACAGCACGACCTCCTCGAACGCCTGCACCGTGCCCGGCTGTTCGACCGTCCGCTTCACCGGCTTCCGCTCCGGCTTCACGGTCGTGATCGTTGAGGCGGCCGCGGCCGCGGGGGGCGGGGCCGGCGGTTGGCGGTTGCAGCCGGCGGCGACCGCGACGAGGAGCAAGAGGCCGTTACGCATCGGGGGTCTCCGCGGCGGGGGTGAAGTGGCGGCTGGCCGGGTCGAACGGGTCGAGGGACGCGGACGCGGCCGACGCCCGGCCCATCACGAGGGCGAACGCGGCCGGCAGCACTAACAGCGTCGTGAGCGTGGCGGCGACGAGGCCGCCGATGACGGCGCGGGCCAGCGGCGCGGTCTGGTCGCCGCCTTCGCCGACGCCGAGGGCCATCGGGACCATGCCGGCGACCATCGCGAGGCTCGTCATCAGGATCGGCCGGACGCGGGACCGCGCCCCCTCGACCCCGGCGGCGCGGGCGGACTGCCCGGCGACCCGCGCCCGCTCGGCGAACGTCACGAGGAGGATCGCGTTCGCCGTGGCGACGCCGACGGCCATGATCGCGCCCATGAACGATTGCAGGTTCAGCGTCGAGCCGGTGACGAGCAGCGCGACCACGACCCCGGCGAGCACGGCCGGGACCGGCGCGACGGCGACGAACGCGAGGCGAAGGGATTGAAAGTACGCCGTGAGCAACAGCGCGATCACGACGACGGCGACGGCCAGGCCGAACGTCAGCCCGCCGAACAACTCGCGGTACGGCGTCACCTGCCCGCGAACGTCCACCGTCACGCCCTTCGGGGCGTCGCCGACGGCCTTCAACGCGTCCTTCAGCCGCTCGGACACCTCGCCCAGGTGCGTGCCCTGGAGGTTCGCCGTCAGCGTCACGACCCGCTTCATGTTGTACCGGTCGTACTCGCCGGGCATCGTGCCCTCCTTCACCGCGCCCACGTCCCGCACCAGAACCCGGTCCGCGCCGGGGGCGGACACCGGGATGAGTTCCAAGTCCTTCGCCGTGTTCACGAGGGTGAACGGGACCTCGACCTGCACCTGGTAGCCGATGCCGGAGGTCGGCTCCCGCCAGAAGTTCGGCACGGTGAACCGGCTGGACGACGTGAACGGCGTCACCGCCCGCGCCACGTCCGCGGCCGTGCCGCCGGTCGCGGCCAGCCGCTCGCGGTCCACCACCACCTCGACCGTCGGGTAGTCCAGCGGCTGTGCGTACTGCACGTCCTTCAGGCCGGGGACCTTCTCCAACTCGGCCCGCACCTTCTCGGCGTGGGCCCGGCTGGCCGCGACGTTCGCCCCGGCCACCTGCACCTCGACCGGCGTGGGCGAGCCGAAGCTCATCACCTCGTTGACGATGTCGGCCGGCTCGAACGACACGCGGATGTCCTTCGCCCGCCGCCGGGCCACGTCCGCGGGCAGCCCGTCGGCCTCCCACTTCGCCGCCGTCCACGCCTCCAGGTGCGCGGGCAGCTTCTCCCGCAACGTCGCCTTCAGCGCCTCCAGCCGCACCGGGCCGGGCTTGAGTGCGACGCGAATCGCGGACTCGTGCGGCCCGCCCATCCAGAGGTAGACGGCGTTGATCGGGTAGCTGGACGCGACGACGCCGACGTACCCGAGCGTCAGGTCCACCTCGCCCCCGGCGGCGCGGACCTCGTCGCCGATGAACCGCAGGGCCTCCTGGGTGATCGCTTCCGTCTGCTCGATCCGCGTGCCGGTCGGGGCGCGGAGGCGGAGCTGAAACTGCCCGGCGTCCACCTGCGGGAAGATTTCCATCCCCAGCCGCGGGCCGAGGAGTAGGACCACGCCGACCGCCGCCACGAGGTACGCCGGCACGAGCAGCCACCGCGCGGCGACGACGGCGTTCCACATCGCGTGGCCGTTTCCGCTTTCACTCCGCGCTCCGCGATCCGCGCTCCGCGATTGGAACAGCCAGACGCAGAGGACCGGGACGAACGTGCTGGACAGGACGTAGCTGGCGACCATCGCGAACCCGACGGCCAGCGCGAGCGGGAGGAACAGCCCGCGGGCCGCGCCTTCCATGACGAACGCCGGGATGAACACGGCCACCACGCAGAGCATGGCGAGCAGCCGTGGCACGGCCGTCTCCGCGACGCCCCGCCAGACCGCGAGCGCCACCGAGGGTGTGCGGCCCATCTGGACGTGGACGTTCTCGACGGCGACCGTCGCCTCGTCCACGAGGATGCCGACCGCGAGGGCGAGGCCGCCGAGCGTCATGAGGTTGATCGTCTGCCCGGTCAGCCACAGGGCCACGAGCGCGGCGACGAGCGCGAACGGGATATTCAAGACGACGACGATCACGCTCCGCCAGTCCCGCAGGAAGACGAGAACCGTCAGCCCGACCAGCAGCGCGGCGAGGAGTCCCTCGAAGGCGACGCCCTTCATCGCGTTCGTCACGTAGGGGGACTGGTCGAACTCGAAGCTCACCTTGATGTCCGGCGGCAGCTCGTCCTGCATCTTGCCGAGGTTCGCCCGGACGTTGTTCACCACGTCCAGGGTGCTGGCGTTCGCCCGCTTCGTGACGAGGATGTACACCGCCCGCTTGCCGTTCACCAGGGCGTACCCGGTCGGCACGTCGGTCGCGTCGTCGATCAGCGGCCGGGCCGTCACCGGGTCGCGGCGGACCACGTCCCGGAGGAACACGCCGGGCTTCACCTCGATCGTGCCGAGGTCGGCCGGGTTGACGACCATCGCGTTCGTCGGGACGAGCGGCATCCGGGTCGCGTCGCGGATTTGGCCGGACGGCGCGATCGTGTTCCCCTCGGTCAGCTTGTTCACCACGTCGTCGGCGGACAGGCCGTAGGCCCGCAGGCGGTCCGGGTCGGCCCGGACCACGACCGTCCGCTGGCTGCCGCCGAACGGCGGCGGGGCGGACACCCCCTCGATGGCCGCGAACATCGGCCGGACCTTGAACAGGGCCTGGTCCTGAATCTGGCCGATGGTCTTCGTCTCGCTCGACATCACGAGGTAGCCGACCGGAACGCTGCCGGTGTCGAACCGCATGATGAACGGGTTGACCGTCCCCGGCGGCATGAACGCGCGGCTGCGGTTGACGTACCCGACCGTCTCGGCCATCGCCTGGGCCATGTCCGTGTTCGGGTGGAAGAACAGCTTCATCAGGGACATGCCCTGGACGTTCTTCGACTCGACGTGGTGGATGCCGCCGATGTAGAGGAAGTGGTACTCGTAGTAGTTGGCGATCAGCCCTTCCATCTGCTGCGGGTCCATCCCGCCGTAGGGCTGGCAGACGTACACGACCGGCAGGTTGAGCGCGGGGAAGATGTCCACCTTCATTCGCGAGTAGGCCAGCCACCCGGCGAACGCCGTGCCGAGGGCGAGTACGAGGACCGTGACCGGGCGGCGGAGGGCGACCGAGATCGGGTTCATCGCGGCTTCCAGCGGTGAGGGGTAGTGCTGATTAAAACACCGGCGGCGGGCGGCGGGTAGTGTCGGGAAATGGAGTACCGCCACGATTCCGGGGCCGCGGGCCTTCCGACCGCACCGTCAGTACCCCTCGTCCCCGAACGCCAGCGACTCGTTCGCCATTGCCAGCCCGACGGCGACGGCCAGCGCGACGAGCGTGGGCACGGCCACGACCGCGAACCGCACCCGCGGGGACAGCCGGTCCACGGCCGGGACGAGGCCGACGAGCGCCAACAGCGGGGCCACGGCCGGGAGCACGAACGCCGCCGTCGGCACGTTGCTGTACGTCTCGTACTGGCCGGCGACGAGCGTGCCGGTCAGCAGGAACGCCGCGCCGGGGAACACCGCCCCCGCGTCCCCCTTCGTGACGGCAGCGACGGCCGCGACCCCGAACAGGCACATCCCGCCGAGGGACGCCACGTCGAGCAGGGACTTCGAGTGCGCGTGGATGATGACCGTGCCGCCGGCCATCAGCGCCGAGCCGAGCAGGAACGGCGTCAGCGCGCCGGGCCGCTTCTCGCTGAGCTTCATCAGGCCGAAGCCGACGGCCGCGGTCACAATTATGAACGCCAACACCAGGAGCGGGATCGCGTGCCACTCCGGTTTCGACAGGTAGTCCTTCGGCAGCACACGCAGCACGGCCATCACCGCGACGAACGCCCACAACGAGTGCCCGACGGCCGGCCGCTTCAGCGTGTGAATCAGGACGCCCGCGAGTGCGCCGACGGCCGCGAGCCACGGCAGCCACGTGAGCCGCTTGTCGGTCGGCTGCCAGTTCGGGTTCAAATTGACCTGGTAGTTCCCGACCGCTAGGGCGGCGGTCAGCGCGACGACGGCCGCGACGGAGGCGGACGACTTGCCGAAGAGGAGGCGGGCGAAAACGAGCACGCCGACGCCGATCAGGAACGGCGGCCCGACGGTCTCCCGGAGGGCCTCCACCACGATCGGGGTCGGCGGCAGTGGCATGGTTACTTCTTCGCGGACACGTCAACCTTCAGCGCCACGTCCTTGTCGATCTTCCCCTCGCCGTAGGTCATGCCGAACGCCGTGCGGTCGATCTTGAACTCGGCCTTAAGGGTGAACGTCTCGCCGGTCGTGATCTCGGCCGGGAAGTGGATCTCCTGCTCCTTGCCGAGCAGCGTCAGCTTGCCGTGGACGGTGTGGCCCTTGTCGGTCTTCTCGATCTTCGTCGTGGTGAACTTCGCGGTCGGGTGGTCCTTGACGGCGAAGAAGTCGCCGGCCTTCAGGTGGCCGGTCAGCTTCTCGTCGTCCGAGTAGAGGGAGTTGGTGTCGATGGTCACGTCGATCTTCCACCCGCCGTCGTTGGTGACCGTGCCGTCGAGCTTCTTGAACCCGCCGACGTGCTTGCCGTCCTTCTTCGTGCCGGTGAACTCGACCTTCGTGTTGTCGCCGTCGAGCTTGTACTTGTCGGCCGCCGCGGCGGACCCGGAGACCAGAACCGCCACCGCCAGCGCGAACAGAACCCGGACCATGTGCGAACTCCTAACGGGGAACGAGACGTGAGGGGAATACCCAGGGCGGGCCGCCGGCCTTACACCGGCGGCCGGGGGATAGTGTAGCGAAGCCTCGGTAGAGGTTCTGTGAAATCACAACCCTGGGACCGCGGGCGTCTCGCCCGCCGCGGCCCCAAGCCACTTGAGACAGGTTCCCGTTGTCGTGAAGGTGGGCGGGCGGGACGCCCGCGGTCCCAGGGAACTACGTACCCCACCGTTCCACCAACTCCTCCGACACCCCGAGCTGGTCGCAGATGCGGCCGACCACGAAGTCCACCATCTCGCTCACGCTCGTCGGTCGCGTGTAGAACGCCGGCATCGCCGGCAACACCACCGCCCCCGCCTCCGTGACCGCGGTCATGTTCCGCAGCTGCACCAACCCCAGCGGCGTCTCCCGCGGCACGAGAATCAACTTCCGCCGCTCCTTCAGGTGAACGTCGGCGGCGCGGTGGATCAGATTCTCCGATTGGCCGTGCGCGATGGCCGCGAGCGTGCCCATGCTGCACGGGCAGATCACCATGCCGCCGGTCAGGAACGACCCGCTCGCGATCCCGGCCTGGAAGTTCCGGAAGTGGTGGTAGCGCAACCGCCCCGTCGGGGTCGAATCGCCGAGCAACTGCGCCGGGTCGAACCGGTCGAGCGCGATCGTTCGGCCGACCTCCCGCTCGAACACCTCGACGGCCGCCGGACTGATCGTCAGGTGTACCGTGCGGCCGGCGCGGAGCAGTACGTCGAGCAACCGCACGGCATACGGCGACCCGCTCGCGCCCGTCACCGCCACCACCAGATCGCTCGCGGCCACGACATTCTCCTCGCTCGCGGGAAATCTTTCGCCCTATCTCCTTCGGTACGAACGCGATCTTCGCCACGTTCGGATTTATCGGTTGCCTCGCGCGCGCCCGGCGACTAAGATTTGCGAACCCACGGACGGGACGACCGGCACGGAAGCCCACTTTACCCCCGGTCCCGCCATGTCGGACGAGCCACAATTCGGCTCGAATTCGGGCATTCCCGCCGCGCTCCGCGACCACCTCAAGCTCGCCCTCGTCCCCGGCCTCGGTCCGAAACTCACCGCCGCCCTGCTCGACCGGTTCGGCTCCCCGGCCGCGATCCTGACCGCCACCGCGAGCCAGCTGCTGGCCGTCCCGCTGATCGGCGACAAGCTCGCGTCGTCGTTCGCCTCGGCGTTCCGCACCGCCGATGTTGAAACCGAAATCCGACTCCTCGTGCAACACCATGTGGAAGCCGTCGTCCTCGGCGAGCGGGGCTACCCCCAACGACTGACCACGCTCGTGAACGCGCCGTCGTTGTTGTACCTCCGCGGCACGCTGACGGACGCGGACGCGAACGCCGTCGGCATCGTCGGGTCGCGGGCCTGCACGAGTTACGGGAAGCGGATCGCGGAGCGGATCGCCGGCGGCCTGGCGCGGGCCGGGTGGACGGTCATCTCCGGCCTCGCCCGCGGGATCGACGGCGCGGCCCACCGCGGGGCACTCGACGCCGGCGGGCGGACGCTCGCGGTGCTGGCCGGCGGGCTGGCGAAAATATATCCGCCGGAGCATGCCGGCCTCGCGGACGAAGTTTCCAAGCAGGGTTGCCTCATCTCCGAGACGCCGATGTCGGTGCAACCGCAGCCGGGGATGTTCCCGGCCCGCAACCGCATCATCAGCGGCCTGTCGCGGGCCGTCGTGGTGGTCGAGGCGAACGTCAAGAGCGGGGCGCTCATCACCGTCGATCACGCGGCGGAGCAGGGGCGGGAGGTGTTCGTCGTGCCCGGCCCGGTGGACAGCCCGGCGAGCGCCGGCTGCCTGGAGTTGATCCGCAAGGGGGCGAAGTTGGTCCGCGACGCGGACGACATCCTCGAAGACCTCCGCGGCATCGCCCCGCCGGACCCGCCGCCGGCCCGCAAGGCCGCGGCCCCGTCGCCGACGCTGTTCGACCCGCCGGCCCCGACGAACCTCGACCCGGTGCAGCAACAAGTCTGGGACGCGCTCGACGGCCCGCCGCGGCACGCGGACGAGTTGAGCCGCGCGACCGGCACGCCGATTCATGCGCTGCCGGGCGTGCTGATGCAGTTGGAACTGAAGAAGCTCATCCGCCGGCTACCGGGGAACCTGTACGAGCGCCGCCGGTCGTAAAACAATATTCACCGCAGAGACACAGAGTGCGCAGAGGAAAGACGAGAAGAGAAACCCGAATTCAAAAGACCAAGAGATATGACAACAGAGGAAAGAGAAACACCGCTGTCTCTTCTGAACTCTGACTTCTGATCTCTTCTTGTCTCTGCGTTCTCTGCGTCTCTGCGGTGAACTTCTTCTCGGAGCCACCCATGCCGCCGCCGGACCGCGTGCTCGCGACGCTCCGCCGGGCCGTCGAGTTGGTGCGGGCCACGCCCGGCCGCGTCGGGCGGCTCGTCCACCTCCAGAACTGCGACGACGTGCTCGTCGCCGGCGACCTGCACGGCCACGTCCCGAACTTCCAGGCCGTCTGGAAGCTCGCCGACCTCGCGAACCAGAAGCGACGCCACATGGTTCTACAAGAACTCATCCACGGCAAGTTCCCGTACCCGAACGGCGGCGAGAAGTCGCACCAGCTCGTGGACCTGTTCGCGATGGCGAAGACGCAGTTCCCGGACCGCGTCCACTACTTGCCGGGCAACCACGAGATGGGCCAGTGGACCGGGCGGAAGATCATGAAGGGCGACGACGACCTGAACGAGCAGTTCCGCCGCGGCGTCCTGACGGCCTACGGCCCGGCGGCGATGCCGGACATCTACCGGGCGTACATGGAGCTGTTCCAGGCGTGTCCGCTAGGGCTGCTGACGCCGAACCACGTCTTCATGAGCCACACGTCGATCCCGGCGAAGAACCTGGGTAGCTTCCTCGTGTCGCAGTTGGAGAAGGAGACCTATGAGGAGCGCGACCTCCAACCCGGCGGGTACGTGTACGGCATCCTGTGGGGCCGGGATACGTCGGCGGAGAACACGGCCGCGTTCCTGCAACGGGTCGGGGCGGACCTGCTGGTGACCGGGCACATCCCGGCGGACGAGGGGTTCACCGTCCCGAACCCGCAGCAGGTGACGCTCGACTGCTCCACGTCGCCGGGCGGGTACGTGCTGTTCCCGGCGACCGCGCCGCTGACGCACGAGCAACTGGTCGCGTGCGTCGGGGTGGTGTGAACGCGAACTATATAGCCGCCGGCTTGCCGGCGGGGTTTTACCACCCCTCAAACCCCGCCGGCAAGCCGGCGGCTATATAGGGGTGACTTCTGCGGTGAATGAATCATGTCGTCCCCATGGCTGAATCGCACGGTCGTCGGCGCGGGCCTCACCAGCTTCCTCGCGGACGTGGGGTACGAACTCGCGACGGCCCTGCTGCCGTCGTTCCTGCTCGTCCTCGGGCTGCCGGCCGGGTACGCGGCGTCGGTCCTCGGCGCGATCGAGGCGGCGGCCGAGTTCCTGTCGAACGCGGCGAAGCTGGTCGTCGGCTGGTGGAGCGACCGGATCGGCCGGCGGAAGGCACTCGTCGTCTTCGGGTACGCGCTGACCGGGTCCGCGTTCGCGCTGTGCGCCGTCGCCGCGGCGTGGCCGCTGGTGTTGGCCGCGAAGTCCCTGGCTTGGCTGGGCAAGGGCATCCGCGGCCCGCTGCGGAACGCGATCATCACCGACGCCGTGGACCCGGCCCACCGTGGCAAGGCGTTCGGCTTCCACCGCGCCGGCGACACGCTCGGGGCCGTGCTCGGGCCGCTGATCGCGGCGTGGCTGCTGTGGCAGATTCCGTTGCCGAACGCCCCGAACTACGACCCGCGCGGCACGTATTCGTCGGCGTTCTGGCTGACGCTCCTCCCCGGCCTCGGCGCGGCGGTCACGTTCTGGCTGCTGGTCCGCGAGCAGCGGTTCACGCCGAAACCGGGATTGAGACTTGGGGCGGCCATCGAGCAACTGCCGCGGAGCTACGTTCGGTTCTTGGTTCCCGTCGGGCTGTTCGGGCTAGGGGATTTTTCTCACGTCCTGTTGATGTTGAGCGCGATCCAACACTTCCAAGTCGAGGTGCGGGGCGACTACTGGGGCGGGCCGAACGTGTTCACGCCCGAAACTCTCAACCGGGCGATCGCCGCCATCTTGCTGTACTCGTGGCGGAACGTCTGTCAGGCCGTCGCCGCGTTCCCCGCCGGGGCGCTCGGCGACCGCATCGGCCACCGGAAGATGCTGCTCGTCGGCTACGGGCTGGGCGCGTTCACCATGTTGGGTTTCGTCTGGCTCATCAACACGAACCCCGGCTGGTGGCTCGGCTGGATCGCGCTGTTCGCCCTCGCCGGGGTGTACATGGCGATCCAGGAGGCGCTCGAGCCGGCGATCGTCGCGGAACTCGTGCCGGACAAGCAGTTGCACGGCACGGCCTACGGCGTCCTCGCCGTCGTCAACGGCCTCGGCGACGTGGGGGCGAGCCTCCTCGTCGGATGGCTCGTGCTCGCGTTCGGCTGGGGCGTCGGACTGACCTACGCGGCCGCGATGATGCTCGTCGGGGCGGTCGTGCTGGCGGCGCGGAAGTGATCGCAAGCCCGGCCGGCCTACGCCCCGGCCGGTTTGAACGTCGCGGCGAGCCGCTTCAGCCCTTCTTCGAGACTCACCTTCGGCTCGTACCCCAGGTCCCGCTTAGCCGCGGAGATGTCGTACCAGTGCGAGGTCGAGAGCTGCTTCGCCACGAACAGCGTCATCGCCGGCTCGCCGGCGATGTTGAACAGGCCGTACAGGTTTTCCATCATCCGCCCGCCCAGCCGGGCCAGCCACGCGGGGACGCCCTTCGTCACCGGCGGCACGCCGGCGTCGGCCAGGATGCGGTTCAGGAAGTCCCACATCACCACCGGCTCGCCGTTGCTGATGAAGTACGCCTTCCCCGCGACGGGCGAACCCACGTCCAGCTTGTCCGCGGCCAGGACGTGCGCGTCGGCCGCGTTGTCCACGTAGGTCACGTCCACCTTGATCTCGCGGCTACCGATCCGCTTCAACTTGCCGAGCTTCGCCCGGTTGAGCAACCGTGGGATGAGGTGCGGGTCGCCCGGCCCCCAGATCAGGTGCGGCCGCAGCGCCACGGTCGCCAACTCCGTCCCGTTCGCGGCCAGCACCGCCCGCTCGGCCTTCGCCTTCGTTTCCGGGTAGTACGAGTCGAAGTGCTTCGCGTACGGCAGCGACTCGTCGCCGCCCTCGATGTCGTCGCCGGCGTGGACGACGCTCGGCGTGCTGGTGTAGACGAGCTTCCGCACGCCCTGCGTCCGACACGCGGCGAGGACGTTCTCCGTGCCGGTGAAGTTCGTGGCGAGGTAGTCGGCGTACCGGCCCCAAACGCCGGCCTTCGCCGCGACGTGGATGACCACGTCGCACCCGGCGACGGCCTGCTCCACGGCCGTCGTGTCCGTCAGGTCGCCGAGCCGCTGTTGGACGCCGATCTCGTCGAGCCACGAGTACCGGGACCGGGTGAACGAGATCGGCGTGTCGCCGCGGGCCGCCAGCGCCCGCACGACCGCCCCGCCAAGAAACCCGCCGCCGCCGGTGACGAGGGCCTTCATGCGGCCCCCTTGCCCGGCGTCGTTCGACGCCGGGCTTTCAGTTTTTGGGCCGCCCACGCGGCCAACTTCTCGCGGAAGATTTTCGAGTTGTGCCGCACGTCCACGGGGAAACTCAGGCGGTCGTACTGGAGGAATGTGTCGATCCGCCGGGTGTGGGCGAACTTCTCGGCCTCGGCCCGCAGCACCGCCACCGCTTCCCGTCCCATCTTGGCCCAAGCCCCCGGCTCGAAACAAAGTACCGGGTACTGAGTACCCGGAACGCCGACGCCGACGAGTGCCGTGCGGCTCACCGCGTAAGTCAGGGCGTTGAAGATCGGCTCCACCATGTCCGTGAACAGCGTCCCCTCCGGCGTCACGACGCGGTGCGACTTTCGGCCGCAGAACCAGAGCCGGCCGCGGTCGTCGAAGTAGCCCACGTCGCCCATGCGGTGCAGCACGTCGCCCGTCGTCGGGTCGGTGATCTTCGCCAGCTGCGTCGCCGCGTCGCGGTTGTGGTACCGCCTCGTCACGACCGGCCCCCGCACCACGATCTCGCCGACCTCGCCGGGCGGCACGCAGAGTGATTCGTCCCACTCGGCGATTGCTTCGTCCGAGATGCGGATGACCCGCACCGTCATTCCCGCGACCGGCCGGCCGATACAGATGCCGTGCCCGCGGTCGGTCAGTGCCCGCGTCTCCCTCAGGATTTCACGGCTGCCGACGTTCGCCACCGGCAGCGCCTCGGTCGCCCCGTAGGGCGTGAACACCTCCACGCCGGGCGGGATCAGCCGGGCGAAACGTTCCAGGTCCACGGCCGTCGCCGGCGCGCCGGCGGAGATCACCCGCTTCAGCGTCGGGAACCGCGGCGGGCCGCTCCGATGTACGCCGTCCGCGTCGGCCGCCGGGGCCGGGCGGGGCTTCTTCCAGCCTTGTAGTCCCCACACCCCGAACGCCTTCAGCACGGCCGGCGAGCCGAAGAAGTTCGTCACGCCGAACCGGGCAATGTCCGGCGCGACCCGCCGCGGGTCGATCCACGCCGGTCGCGAGAAGTTCATGTCGGGGATTACGCACGTCATGCCGAGGGCCGGGCCGAACAGGGCGAACAACGGGAATGTACACAGATCGACCTCGCCGGGGGCGATCCCGTACTCGGCTTTCAGCATCTCGACCTGCGCGGCGAAGATGCCATGCGTATAGACCGCCCCCTTTGCCACCCCCGTGCTGCCGCTGGTGAACAGGATGGCGGCCGCGTCTTCCACATCGACGTTCGGCGGAACGTACCCGGCCGCGGCCTTCGGAATGAGAGGAAGTTCCCGACTCGACCGCGTGCAGAAGAACCGCCAGTTCCCGACGTTGACGGTCGTGCGGACGGTGCGGCGGCCCCAGCCGAGCAGCCGCCGGGCGAGGTGCGCCTTCGGGACGCCGACGAACGCCTCCGGCTCCGCCTCGCCGAGGCAGACGCCGAGGTTCTTCACCCCCATGCCGGGGTCGATCAGCACCGGCACGGCCGCGGCCTTGAGCAGCGCGAACGTCAGCGCGAAGAAGTCCGGCGACGGCGGGACCATGAGCGCCACCCGCGTGCCCCGGCCGACGCCGACGGCGTTCAGCCCGGCCGCGAGCGCGTCCGTGTGCTCGTGCAGCTGGCGGAACGTCACCGCCGTGCCGCCGCGGGGGAAGTGGATCGCCGGGCGGTCCGGGTCGGCCGCCGCCATGCGGGCGAGGTGGCCCGCCACGTTCACGTTCGCCATGCCGTCAATCGTATCGGTTCCGAAGTTGCAGGTTATTCCGTGCCGGCTTTCGCCCGGTTTTTCCAACCGCTTTACACCGCCGCGACCGGCGTGATAGCATAGGCGACATCATCGTTCCCCCCGGTTCGTCCCCAGCGAGGCCCGGCATGCCACAAGTCCTCTCCCTCATCCTCGGCGGCGGCCGGGGGTCCCGGCTCTACCCCCTCACCAAGCAACGGGCCAAGCCGGCCGTCCCCGTCGGCGGCAAGTACCGGCTCATCGACATCCCCATCTCGAACTGCATCAACAGCAAGCTCAACACCATCTACGTGCTGACGCAGTTTCTGTCCGTCAGCCTTCACCGGCACATCTCGAACACGTACAAGTTCGACATGTTCAGCAAGGGGTTCGTCGAAATCCTCGCGGCCCAGCAAGCCTACGACGAGCACATCGGGTGGTATCAGGGCACGGCCGACGCGGTCCGGCAGAACATCGCGTACATCAACCGGGAGGAGCCGGACGAGGTGCTCATCCTGTCCGGCGACCAGCTCTACCGCATGGACTACCGGCAGCTGATCGACACGCACCGCAAGAGCAAGGCGGAGGTGACGATCGCGGCCATCCCCGTGCCGGAGAGCCAGACGGCCGGGTTCGGGCTGATGCGGATGGACGACACCGGCCGGGTGCTGAGCTTCACCGAGAAGCCGAAGACGGAGGCGGCCCGCAAGCCGTACTACACGCCGGCCGACTGGATCGAGAAGAAGGGCATCCCGTGCAACGGCCGGCACTACCTGGCGAACATGGGCATCTACCTGTTCAACACGAAGAAGCTGATCGAGATGCTGAACACGCCGGTCCCGGACAAGTTGCACAACGCGATGCTGTTGCCGCACGACTTCGGGTCGAACGTGTTCCCGAACCACGTCGCGGATCGCCACATCCAGGCCCACCTGTTCGACGGGTTCTGGGAAGACTTGGGGACGATCAAGAGCTACCACGAGACGAGCCTGGCGCTGGGCGACTCGAAGCCGCCGTTCGACTTCTTCAGCCCGGAGGGAACGATTTACACGCGGATGCGGAACCTCCCCGCGAGCCGGATCAACGGGGCCAAGCTCGACCGCGCGACGGTCTCCGACGGGTGCGTGATCGGGACCGGGAGCACGGTCGAGTACTGCTCCATCGGCGTGCGGAGCGTGGTCGGGGCGAACGTGCATTTGAAGAACGTGGTGATGATCGGCAGCGACGGGTTCGAGACGGCGGCGGACCTGGCGGAGAACAAGAAGCTCGGCCGGCCGGACCTGAACGTCGGCGAGGGGTGCAAGATCGAGCGGGCGCTGCTCGACAAGGACTGTCGGATCGGCCGCGGGGTGGTTATTCGGGACCACGAGAGCGACGTGGACTTCGACGACCCGGCCGGCCGGTACTACATCCGGGACGGGATCGTGTGCGTCCCGCGGGCCGGCGTGATCCCGGACGGGACGGTGATCTGACCGGTCGTTGACGGCCCGGCGGCCGGGTCGTAAGATTGGGTTGCCGCACCCATAGCTCAACTGGATAGAGCATCGGTCTACGGAACCGAAGGTTGTAGGTTCGAATCCTACTGGGTGTACTGCTGGCCGCAACGACGCACTTCGAGCGGCCCACTTTTCTTTCCCGCCTCTGTGGCCGTAAAGTTTTGCCCACCTCACCCCGCTCGTTGCCGACCACGTTGCGGCCAATCGGTCGTGCTTCTTTCGCCCGCGCCGGATACACTGACACCCCTCACCGCACCCACTCGCACGGAGTCTCCCGACGATGCCTGCCCTCCCCCGCAGCCGGTCGCTCGCCGCGGCGCTCGGCCTCCTCGCGCTCGGCCTGTTCGCCGCCTCCGACGCACTCTCCCAACAGAAGAAAAAAGACGCCGCCAAGAAGAAGCCCGAGCCGTCGATGCTCACGGCCGAGGAGTTCCTGAAGCCGAAGCCGCGGCCGAAGAAGGGCGACCTGCCGCCGAGTACGCTGCCGCTCCAGTTCGTGAAGGGCGAGCGGGTCGCGTTCGTCGGCAACACCACGGCCGAGCGGATGAGCCTGTACGGGCACTTCGAGACGATGCTCCTCCTGCGGCACAAGGACAAGGAACTGGTCGTCCGCAACTTCGCGTTCCCGGCCGACGAGGTGGGCGTCCGCCAGCGGTCGGCCGACTACACGAAGCTCGACGACCCGCTGTTCGCGTTCAACCCGGACACGTTCCTCTGCTTCTTCGGCTGGAACGAGTCGTTCAAGGGCAAGGACGGCGTCGCGAAGTTCAAGGCCGACTACGAGAAGTTCCTCGACGAGTACGCGGCGAAGTACCCGCGGGACGACGCGAAGTCACCGCCGCGGTTCGTGCTCGTGTCGCCGATCGCGTTCGAGAACACCGGCGACAAGTTCCTCCCGGACGGCAAGCAGGAGAACGCCAACCTCAAGCTCTACGCGGACGCGGTGAAGGCCGTCGCGGAGAAGCGGAAGCTCGCGTTCGTGGACATTTTTGCGCCGACGCTCGCCGCGTTCGAGAAGGGCGGCGGCAAGCTGACCGTCGGCGGCTTCCAGCTGAACGAGCAAGGGGACAAGGTGCTCGGCGAGGCGCTCGACGCTGCCCTGTTCGGCGCGAACGACTCGGCGGTGAAGCCCGGCACGTCCGAGTTCGAGAAGCTGCGGGCGGCGGTCAACGACAAGGCGTGGCATCACGCGCAGGACTATCGGATGGTCAACGGCTGGTACGTGTACGGCGGCCGCCGGACCTACGACACCGAGACGTTCCCCCGCGAGTACGTGAAGCTGCGGAACATGATCGCCGTGCGGGACCATTACGCCTGGGACATCGCCAACGGCAAGCAAGTCCCGGAGAAGCCGGACGACTCCAAGACGGGCGAACTCATCGTGCCGCCGACGCGGTTCGGCGGGCCGGACCGGGCGTACTCCGAGAACCCGCCGCAGATGGGGCCGAACATCGCCCCGCCGCCGGAACTCATCAAGGGGGCCCGCGTGCCGCCCGGCTTCAAGCTGGAACTGTTCGCCGATGAAAAGATGTTCCCGGAGCTGGCCAGCCCGGTGCAACTGAACTTCGACAACAAGGGCCGGCTGTGGGTGTCGTGCATGCCGACGTACCCGCAGTGGCGGCCGGGCGACCCGCGGCCGAACGACAGGCTCATCATCCTCGAAGACACCGACCGCGACGGCAAGGCCGACAAGTGCAAGGTCTTCTACGACAAACTCCAGTGCCCGACCGGGTTCGAGTTCCACAACGGCGGCGTCCTCGTCGTCGATCAGCCGCGGCTGTTGTTCCTCAAGGACGTTGACGGCGACGACAAGGCGGACGAGGTCACGTACCTGCTGGACGGGTGGGCGACGGACGACACGCACCACACGTGCGGGGCGTGGGAGTGGAGCCACGGCGGGCTGTTGCACATGCTGGAAGGGATCGCGACCAGCACGACGCTCGAAACCCCGTGGGGGCCGCACCGCAGCCAGGGGACCGGCGGGGCCTACGTCCTGGACCCGCGGTCGCTGCGGATCAACCAGTTCGCGCTGCCGGGCATGGCGAACATGTGGTGCTACGTGTTCGACGAGTGGGGCCAGGGGATTGTCGGCGACGGGACGACGCCGAACCAGACGTGGGACGTGCCGCTCTCCGGCAAGCAGTTCGGCGGGCGGAAGGGGTTGCAGTTTATCCTGCCGAACGGCGTGCGGCCGAACCTCGGCACGGAATGGCTCGTCAGCCGGGCGCTGCCGGACGACGTGCAGAAGCACCTGACGTACGCGTGCGTCATCCAGATGAACGGGCTGACGCACTACGCGATCCGCGACGACGGGGCCGGGTTCATGGGCGAGCGGCTGAAGGCAAAGGAGGGCGGCTGGGACGACCTCGTGCGGTCGCCGGACAAGCACTTCCGCCCGGCCGACCCCCAGGTCGGGCCGGACGGCGCGCTCTACTTCGGCGACTGGGCCAGCCCGCTGATCGGGCACATGCAGTACAGCCAGCGGGACCCGAACCGCAACCACACGAAGGGCCGCGTCTATCGGCTCGTCGGCGCGGACAAGCAACCGGTTCAGCCTGCGACGCAGGCCGGGAAGCCGGTGGCGGAAATCTTAGAGCAGTTTCGCGAGTACGAGTGGCGGACCCGCTACCGCGCCCGCCGGGAACTGCACGACCGCCCCGCCGCCGAGGTGCTGCCGGTCGTGGCCGCGTGGGTGAAGAAGCTGGACAACGGCGACCCGATCTACGAACGGCTGTGCTGCGAGGCGCTGTGGATTCAGCAGTCGCACCACGCGATTGATGTCGCGCTGTTGGACGAAGTGCTGGCGGCGAAGAGTCATCAAGCGCGGTCGGCCGCGGTTCACATCCTCGCGGACGAGCGGGACCGCATCCCCGGCGCGCTGGAGCGGTTCAAGAAGGCCGCGGCGGACGAAAGCCCGCGCGTGCGGACGGAAGCAGCCCGCGCCCTCAGCTTCTACCCGACGGCCGACGCGATGGCCGCGCTCGTCGGGATGACCGCCAAGCCGATGGACAACTGGGTGCGGTACACCGTCGAACACTCCCTCGGGGCGAACGAAAGCGTGTGGCGGGGCGACTACTTGAAGGGCACGCTGACGAAAGGTAACGCGACCGCGGGCAAGATGCTCGAAGACATTCTGGCCAGCGAAAAGCGCGGCGGCGGGGCGGCCCCGTGGCTGAAACTGCTGTTGAGCACGGAGCCGAAGTCGAAGGAAGAACGGTTCCAGGCGACGAAGGCCCTCGCCGGGATGAAGGGGAACCCGTCGAAGGGCCGCGAGGTGTTCCTGCGGAACTGCACCGCGTGCCACAAGATGGGCAACGGCGAGGGGAACGACTACGGCCCGAACATGGACAAGGTGGCGGACCGGCTGAAGACCCGCGAGAAGATCATCGAGTCGATCATCGACCCGAACGCGGAGGTGGACATGAAATACCTGTCCACCCGGATCGACCGGCTGAGCGGCGGCACGGTGAGCGGTTTGGTGGTGAGCGAGACGAAGAAGGAGGTCGTGATCTTCGACGGCAAGGAGAAGAAGACGATCCCGACGGACGACATCGACACGCGGACGGTGCTGAAGCAAAGCAGCATGCCGGAGGGCCAGGCCGGGACGATGGCCCCGGTGGAGTTCCTGGACCTGGTGGAGTACCTGTCCACGTTGAAGTAACTCGTTCCGCGGCGAGGAGCCGCGACCGCAAGGGAGCGATTGCCCGCGCTACCTTGCGGTCGCGGCTCCTCGCCCTCCAAACGGGGTAGGTTGTTTTTCACTTCGCCGGTACAATTCGCCATCGCGTTCGCGGACCCGGAGGAGCCGAACCGTGTGGCGACCCGTTCTCGTCCTGCTCGCCATTTCCTCCGTCGCCGCCGACGTGCCGACGGACCGCGCGGCCGCCCTCGCCACGTTCGGTGCGGCCCGCCTTCAACAACGGAAGGACAACACCGTCCAGGCCGTCAAGTCCCTCGAAGCGGCAGCGAAGCTGGACCCGGACGCGCTCGCCCCGAAGCGGGAACTCGTCACCGTCTACGCCGACCTCGGCCGCGACGCGGCCGCCATCCGCACGGCGAAGGCCGTCCTCGCCGCCGACCCACACGACGCGGACACGGCCCACCACCTCGCGAAGCTGCTGTTTGAAGTGAAGCGGTACGCCGAGGCTGCCGCCGCGATCACCGCGGCCCTCGACGGCCCACGGTTGGCCGACCGCGCCACGAAATCGCTCGCGATGCGGACCGACCTCGCCCGCTGCCGCGACCGCGCGAACGACTTCGCCGCCGAAGCCGCGTGGCGCGGCGTCCGCGACTTCCTCCGCACGGCCGAGGACCAGTTGCTCCGCGAAGGATTCAAGCAGGCGGAACTCGACCACGAATCCGCGTCCGCGTCCGAGAAGTTGGGGCACGCATTGCTCGCGCGGAAGAAGCCCGACGACGCGACGGCCGCGTTCCTTTCTGCCCGTGACCTGTTCGCCGACCCGAAGCGGGCGAACGACCCGGCCGCCGCGGCCCGGCTGCACCGCAACCTCGCGGACGTGGCCGCCGCCACCGGCGACGCCGCGACCGCCGTGAAGCACCTCGAACGCTACCTCGCGTTCAAGCCCCGCGACGTGCCGCCCTACGAAAAGTACGCCGAGCAGTTACGAAAGGCCGGGCAGAACCCCGTTGCGAAGTTGCAAGCGTTGCCCGAACCAGCGGCGAAGTGGGTCGCGCTCGCGGAGATGAGCCGTACGCCCGCGGGGTTCGGCAACGCCCACCCGGAGTTCGCCGACCTCGCGAAAGAGACGACCGACCCGGCGTTCTTCAAGCTGCTGGTGAAGACCTACGCGACCGCCGACAGCGGGTCCGGGCTGCTCGACATCGCCGACGCGCTAATGCCCCCGCCGGCGATGGAGCGGCCGAAGAAGCCGCCGGTCGTGCCGGCGGCGGACGCCGCGCGGCGGCAGGCGTTCGCGGCCGCGCTCGCCGCGCACCCGGAGGTCGCGGTGAAGATGGCCCGCGCGGCGCGGCTGTCGCCGGACGCGCGGCGGTCGCCCGAACTCTGGGACGTGCTCGCGTGGGCGTGCCAGCGGGCCGGGGACGCGCGGGAGGTCGAGGACGCGCTACGGGCGGCCCTGCGGGCGAACGACGCGCCGGCCGGGAACTTCCGCGCGTTCCAGCGGCTGCAGCGCCACCTGTACGCGCAACGGAAGTGGCAGGCGATCCTCGACCTGTGCAACGAGTCGCAGGACCTCGGCGGCGGCGTGCTGAACTACTACCGGGCCGCCCCGCTCGCGGAGTTGAACCAGCCGGAGGCGGCCCTGCGGGCCATCGCGAAGGCGGAGGGCGACAACGCGTTCGCGTCCCGGCGGGAGAAGATTCACGTCCTCGAAATCCTCGGCCGCCACGCCGACATGCTGAAGGAGTGCGACGCCGCGATGGACGAGTTCCGCTCGCCGGGCGAGGGACAGTCGCTCCGCTACCTGCGGGCGCAGGCGTTCCTCGGGTTGAAACGCTTCGCCGACGCGGAGGCGGAGCTGCGGGGCATCCTCGAAGAGGACGCGGACGACGTGCTGGCGCTCAACAACCTCGGGTACAACCTCGCGGACCAGAACCGCAAGCTCGACGAGGCGGAGCGGCTGATCCGCCGGGCCATCGAGATCGACACGGACGAGCGGGTGAAGGCCGGCGACCCGTCGCCGGACCACGCGGCCTACCTCGACAGCCTCGGCTGGGTGCTGTTCCGCCGCGGCCACCTGACGGCCGCCCGCGAGCAACTCGAGAAGGCGGCCGGGCTGGCCGACGGGCTAACGGACCCGACGATCTGGGACCACCTCGGCGACGTGACGTTCCGCCTCGGCGAAGCGAAGGCCGCGAAGGCCGCGTGGGCGAAGGCCGAGAAGCTGTACGCGACGACGCACCAGGGCCGCCAGCAGGGCCGACGCGAGGAGGTGGGGCGGAAGCTGAAGCTGGTGGAGTGATTCAAAGAATGGCCCGCAGATGACGCAGACTTCGACGCAGATGAAAACCGGATAAATCCAAAATCAATTCTTGGTTTCGATCCTCTTCATCTGCGCCGAAGTCCGCGTCATCTGCGGGCCATTCTTCATTTCTTGAACTGCGCCCGCAACTGTTTCACGGCGGAGTCCACGAGCTTCTCGCCGCTGCCCACCGCGCACCGCGCGGAGACCACCTCATAGGCCCCCTGCGGGTACGCCACCCGATTCGGCACGTACCCGATGCTGCCGTTCGCCAACTCCGCGACGACCGTGTTCTTGAACGGCGACGCGAACTTGATGTCCAGCCCGAGCTGCACGAAGATTTCGCCCGGCAGGCTCACGAACGCCACGTCGTCGCCGAGCGAGATCACCTGCACCTCGACGGCCAGCGGCTTGCCGAGGCGGTTCGTCACGTCCATCGCCTTGAACGCCTGCACCTGGTCGAGGAACTTCGGGGCCGGCTTCGCCTCCGCCTTCACTTGCTCGACGACCAGCTTCGCCGCCGCGTACTCGGCGTCCGTCACGTCCGCGAGCGGCAGGTCGATCATCTCGTGCGAGGCGCGGATCGCGTCCACGGCCGCGGGTTCGAGCCTTTCCCAGGTGCGGAGGACCTCGCCGGCCAGCCGCGTGCCGATGCGGGCCGCCTCGACGTGCCCCTTCTGCACGGCGGCGCTGTTCACGTTGATGTGGTTGATGTCCCCGGCCGTGCCGATGGTGAACAGCGTCACCACGCCGGCCCCCTTCGCCTTCGCGACGGCGTCGGAGACGGTCGCCGGGTAGTCGGCCGAGTAGTACAGCCCGCCGACCGTGTCGAGGTGCATGGCGAAGTTCACGTAGACCGCCAGCGGCTTGCCGTCGGCCGTCTCGACGCTCACGACCGGCACGGTCGGGTCGGTCGGCCCGGCCGGGCGGACGATCTTCGGGTTCTTCTTGCCAGGGTTCCAGCCGACGCTGCCGTCGAGCATGTGGAATCGGCGGTTGAACGCGAGGTCGTCCTCCTTGCCGATCCCGTGCCGGACGACCGCCGGGACCCGCGACACGTCGGCCTTCTTCACCGCGTCCGCGATCTTCTTCGGCAACTCGGCCATGTAGTCGATGGCGATCTTGGTGCCGCCGCCGAACGCCGCGTCGCGGGGCTTGCCGTCGGACAGCACCGGCCCGGTGTGGGAGTGCGTCGCCGAGATCATGACGTGCTTGCCGGGGATGCCGGTCCGCTCCTCGATCTGCTTGCGTGCCTCGGCCACCATGTTGAACGTCGTGGCAATCAGGTCGAGGCCGACGAGTGCGACGCGGACGCCGTCCTTCTCGAAGACGATGGCCTTCGCCAGGAGCGGGTCGTGCGTCCCCTCCGCGCCGCGGAGCGCGTAGTACCCGGCCATCGGGCAGCCGACCGGCGGCGTGATGTCTACCTGGGCGGCCCCGGCCGTCAACCCGGCGGCGCGGGCGGGGGCGGCGAGAAGCAAGAGCAAGAAGAAGATTCGCATGGCGGGTCCGAATGAAGGAAGGTGGGTCGATCATTCTCGACGGGCGGGGCGGTGTCAACGGCCTGCGTGAGAATTTCACCCGCCGCTCGCCGGGCGTGGGAAATCGTGGATAATACTCCATCATGCCTATCACCGTCACGTGCCCGAACTGTCGGGAGTCATTGGAAATCCCGAACGACCTGGCCGGCGGCGAGGTCCGGTGCGGGTCCTGCCTGGAGGTGTTCGTCGCGCCCGGCCCGGCCGGCCGGGACGTGCCGCCGCCGCTGCCGACGGACGACCCGCCGCGGCGGAAGAAGCGGAAGGGGTACGACGTGCCGCGGGACAAGCCGGTCCCCGCGTCGCGGCCGGACGACGGGTACGGCGAGGTCGAGTTCGACCCGGACCGCAAGCGGAAGCAGGGGGTCGGCCCGGCGCTGTTCATCCTGTTCGCCATCTTCGCCGTGCTGGGGTGCTCCTGTTGCGGCGTGTTCGGGTGGTTCGTGTTCCAGGCGATGGACCCGGAGTACAAGGAGTTCAAGCCGGCGGACGGGCGGTTCGTGGCGGACTTCCCGGCCGAGGTGAAGGAGAAGACCCGCGAGACCGGCCGCCGGGGCGGGGAGACGGCGACGGCGTTCGAGGCCGACCGGCGGATGGTCCGGGAGAACTACTTCATCTACTACGTGGACCTGAAGCCGAACGAGAAGAAGGACGCGGCGACGGTGGTGGACCAGCTGTGCGACGGCCTGAAGGCGACGACGAAGGGGACGGAGGTGTCGCGGACGAAGCGGGCGCACCAGGGGTTCGACGCGGCCGACATCGTCCTCCGGCAACCGGGCAAGCGGTACACGCAGGCCCGCGTGGTTGTCGGCGACGACCGCGGGTACGTCGTCGGCGTGACCGTCAGCGGCGACCCCCAGGGGATGATCTGGCTGGAACACTTCTTCGAGTCGTTCGAGATCGTCGTGCCGGAGAAGAAGGACGAGAAGAAAGACGACGGGAAGAAGGGCGAGAGAAAGAAGGCCGACGAGAAAAAAGCGGTTGAGAAGAAGGACGAGGACTGACGGCGCCGCCGGCGCGTCTCCTGCTTTTCCGGCCTGAAGGGCCGGTTCTTACAGCGAAGGCCGTCAGTCCTGGGAACGGTGATCGCCACCAGCCACACCGGCCCTGAAGGGGCCGTTCATTCCGAGGCTCTCGTAGGAATGAACGGCCCCTTCAGGGCCGGCGCGTTTGCGATGTGTCGGTTCCAGGCCTGACGGCCTTCGCTCTAAGAACCGGCCCTTCAGGCCGGAAAATCCTCGTAGAACGCTGCGGCGGCGAAGCTGACGCTCTCGAACCCCTGCGGGTGGACGAACTGCTGGTAGTGCAGCACCCGCCCCGTCGTCGGCCCGGCCGCCGCGAGCGTCAGGAACGTCGGCGGCAGGCCGCAAATCCGCCGGGCGTCCTCCTCGGCCGCGATCGCGTCGAAGTACCCGCCGGCGTCGGCCGCCGCCAGCTTCGCCAGGATCGCCTCGTCCTGTTTGCGGCTCTCCGTCAGCCACGGCTCGCCCACCGGGTCCGGGTCGTCGAACTTCGGCCCGATGTGCGCCAGGTCGCCGCTGATGACGTAGCACACCTCCTCGCCGGCCGCCGCCTCCGCCGCCCGCAGGGCCGCGACCATCCGCTGAATCTCCGGCACGCGGTCCGGCCGCGTCAGCGACGAGACGCAGTCGCCGAACGACCCGACGAGTAGCGGCACGATGCGGAACGGCCGGTCGGCGAACAGGTGCTGCATCACCACCACTTCGAGTTCGACGGAGTGCTCCGGCAGGTGCGCCAGCGGGTCGTCGAACAGGCCGTCGCCGTACTCCTTCGCGATGCGGTCGATGTATGCCTGGTCCGTCTCGACGACGCCGAGCGGCATCTCGAAGTTCATCCGCGTCAGCGTGAACCGGGCCGGCGAGTAGTGCGACGTGGCGACGATCACGAACAGCCGCGCGGTCGTCCGTTCGGCCAGCTCCTTGAACCCCCAGCCGTAGGTGACGTTGCCGCGGGCGAAGTCCATGTGCGGCACGAGCACCGCCCGCAGCCGCGGGCCGTCCCGCGTTCCGCTCGGCAATCCGGAGCCGCCGGGGGCCGTGAAAAGGCCGCGCATCTGCGCGTGAATGTCGGCCGGGTCCGGCGGATAGCAGCCGATACACGACGGCCGGCGGACTGGCCCGGCGAGGTAGGCGTGGAACGTCGGGCCGTTCAGAAAGAACCCGCGGTCGAGCCGGTCGGCGAGGGCCAAGAGCGAATCCATCGGGGCGAAGGCCGGGCCGAATTTCAGCGCGAGGGCGGACTGGATTTCGGCGAGCGTGTGGCGGCCGGTGAAGAGGTTGATCGCTTCCAGATCGCGGCGGGTCACCGGCAGCGGCGGCCCGGCGATCCGGCGGGGGTCGTAGAGGAAGAGTTGTCCGTCGTCCTGGGCGGCGGCCAGCCACGGCCACCGGGCGGGCCTCGACTGCGGGGTGATCGGCGGGGTCATTGGACCGATTGTCGTCGGCCCGCCCCGCGGCGTCAAGGTTACGGCTTGATCCGGAACACGAACACGCCGACGGCCGCGGCGAACGCGAGCAGGAACGCCAGCCCGATGGCGATCGTCTGCACCGTCCACGGCGACCGGGCGTCGTCCTCGCCGGACGACCGGAACAACTCCGCCGCCCGGATCCGCGCGCTGTTGAACGCCGACTTCTTGACCGGCTCCGGCGGCAACGGCTTCGGCTCGTAGGGCTGGAGCAGGATCGGCGGCTCCGCGTGCGCCGCCGGCGTCGGGAACGGGATCGGCTCCGGCTTCGGCGGGACCGGCAGCGGCGTCAGCCCCGGCCGGGCGGCCGGCAGCGTCTCCTGCGCCCCGTTCGTCGCCGTCTGCGCGTTCGCCTGCGACGGCGACAGCTTCGACCCGGACGCCGCCTGGAACCGGATCGCCGACCCGCTCGCGGACGCCTGCGACCCCTGGTTCTTCTGAATCAGGTTCATCGACACCCAGCCGTTCAGGCTGATGCCGGTCCGCGCGGCCGACGCGCTGCCGGAGGGCGGGAAGTCGTCCGCACTCGGGAGCGTCGCGGCCGCGAACGGGGCCAGGGCCTCGAGCAACTCGGCCGCCGATTGATGGCGGTCGTCCGGCTTCTTGCCGAGCAGCTTGTGGACGACCGTGGCCAGGCCGGCGGGGACGGCCGGGTTCAGCTCGCGGACCCACTGCGGGGCCTTCGACTGGTGCGCGATCAGCTTCTGCGAAATCTTGTCGGCCGGGAACGGCGGCTGGCCGGCGAGCAGGAAGTAGGCCGTGCAGCCGAGGCTGTACAGGTCGGCCCGGCTGTCCACCTTCGAGCACTCGATGGCTTGTTCCGGCGCGAGGTAGTCGGCCGTGCCGACGATCTTCGCGCCCTCGCCGCGGGTCAGCGCGTCGTCGTCGAGTTCCGACCGGACGAGGCCGAGGTCGAGGATGCGGACGACGCCGGCGCGGTCGAGCAAGAGGTTGGCCGGCTTGATGTCCCGGTGGACGAGGGCGTAGGAGTGCAGGGCGGCGAGGCCGTTGGCGATCTGCCAGACGTAGTGCGCCGCCCGGCCCGGATCGAGCTTGCCGCGGCGGGCGACGAGGTCGTGCAGGGTGACGCCGTCGATGTACTCCATGACCAGGAACGCCACGTCCCCTTCCATCTCCACGTCGTACGCCCGGACCAGGTTCGGGTGCTCGATGGCGGCCGTGGCCCGCGACTCCCGGAGGAACCGCTCGCGGGCGAACTCGCTCTTGCCGCGGTCCGGCGGGAGCACCTTTAGCGCCACCCGCCGCTTCATGCTCGCGTGCTCGGCGAGGTAGACCTGCCCCATGCCGCCCATGCCGATGCGGTCGAGCAGCCGGTACTTGCCGAGGACGAACCCCTTGTGCCGGCCCTTGAGCAGTTGCTCGGCCTGGAACGGGGTGAGCATGCCGTCCGCCTGGAGCTGGCGGATCACCTCGTTCGGCGCGGCCGCGGCGGACCCTTGTTGGAGTTGCTCCAGTTGCTCGTCGCCGAACAGTTGGCTCTTCCGCATCAGGTCGAACAGGTCGGCGGTCGTTGTCGGCGCAGGCATTTCGTGAACCACGCGGGTGTTAGTGGGCGAGAGGCACACTGACGGGTGCTACACCATAGATTCCGTTCCGGCGGAAGTCCGGCCGGGGCCGGGGGAAAAGGTGAGGAGTCCGACACGACTGTCCGGTGTTCCGGCGCAAGATGGGGGGCTTGTTACGGCGTCCGAAAACTTTCACGAGTGCTGACGGAAGAGGTGCGCGGGCAACGAAAAAGCACGCCGGGAGCGAATCCCGGCGTGCGTGAAAATTCTAGCCTGTCAGGTTTTTCCTACTTCTTGGCCTCGGCCTTCGACGCGACCCCAGGCGAGGCGTTGAACGCCTTCACGAGCGCCGCGTCGGCGATCGTCCACACCCGCACCTCGCCGTCATACGACCCGGCCGCGACCTGCTTGCCGTCGGCGCTGATGGCGAGCGCGTACACGAAGTCGCTCAGCCCCTGGAACGTCTTCAGGTTCGACAGCTTCTCCGTGTCCCACGACCGGACCGACTTGTCCGCCGACGCGGTGAGCAAGAGCGGCTCCTTCGGGTGCGCGATCACCTTGAACACCTCGTCCCCGTGCCCGGCCGTGGCCTTGATCTGCTTTCCCTCGCCGGTCGGCTTCCACGTCCGCACCTGCCGGTCCGCGCCGACGGAGAACCCGACCGACGCGTCCGGTTTCACGGCCACGCCGTAGACGATGTTCTGGTGTTCGGGGAACGTCAGCACGGACTCCTTCGCCTTGAGGTCCCACACCTTCGCCGTCTTGTCCCGGCCGGCGGTGAGCAGGTACTTGCCGTCTGCGGAGAGGGTAACGCCGAGCACCCAGTCGGCGTGGTTCTCGACCGTCTGTTCGAGCTTCGCCTTGTCGATGCCTTCCGAGATGTCCCACACGCGAACGGCCCGGTCGCACCCGCCGGCGGCGAGCTTCTTCCCGTCCGCGGACACGGTCAGGCACAGCACGGAGTCGTCCGCGTCGAGCAGTTGCTTGAGCATGACGGCCTTGTCCGCAACGCCATCGAGGATCGCGACGCCGTCCTTCGTCTCCTTCGGCTTCGCGTTGATGTCGAAGACACGAACGTCGCCTTCCTGCCCCGGCCGGCCGCCGGCGACGGCGAGCTTGCCGTCCGACAGGAACGCGATCCCGTAGGCCCGCTCGGCGCGGGTGCGGATTCGCTTCACGAGTTTGCCGTCCTTCACGTCCCAGACGGTCAGCTCGTGGTGGCCGCCGACGACGAGCTGCTTGCCGTCCGGGGTGAACGCGAGCGCGTTGACGATGGCCGGGAACTTGTACTTCTCCGGCGGCGTCGGCGGCGTCCACCGGACGCGGAGTTCCTTCACCAGGTCGGCCTTCGCGTCGATGCCGCCGTCGATCTTCGCGCCTTCGGCGATCCACCGGCGGATGATTTCGGCCTTCTCCTTCGGCACGGCCTCGCCCTTGTCCCGCGGCGGCATCCGGCGGTCGTCCTTCGTGACGATCAGGTCGTAGAAGTCGCTCTCGGCCGGCTTGCCGGCGGCGATCGGCTCGCCGTCGCTGCCGCCGGCGAGCATCTTCTCCACGGTCGTCATGTCGTACTTGCCGGACCGCTTCTTCGCGTCGTGGCAGGCGAAGCAGTTCTCTTTGAGGATCGGGGCCACGTCGTTGATGAAGCTGACCGGCTTGTCCGCGGCGTGCGCCGGGGCGGCGGCGCACAGCAGGAAGAGGACGGCGGCCGCGACGGCGCAGAGGACGCACAGGCGAACGTTCCGCAACATGGTGGGACATCTCCGAGACGCCGCGGGGCGGCGAGAGGGTGGGAGTAACAGTGTACCGGACGAACGCGGGAAGTGAAAGCGCCCGACTTCCGAAGTCCGGCTTCGACTTCGGAAGTCGATCCCCCGCGGCGACCTTCGCGTGTATCGGGTGTCGTTGCCGGTCCGACTTCCGAAGTCGAAGCCGGACTTCGGAAGTCAGCGTTTCTACTCAGAAAAAAGTCGAAACAGCGTGCCGTTCTCCCGCGCCGCGACCGGCGCGAATCGCACGCCGCGGCGGGCCAACTCCTCCGTCTGCCAGCCGGTGCGCCTGCCGAAGTAGAGCACTTTCTCCCCGGCCACGACCTTCGCCCGCACGTCGGCCGGCGTCAGGAGCGGCAGCGGCGTCACGCCGGCGAGCGCCCGCAGCCCGCGGTCCACCGTGTCCGCCTTCGTCAACTTCATCGCCAGTTCCGGGTCCGCGATCGTGGCCAGCGGGATCGCGACGCCGTGGTAGTGGTGGAACCGCGTGAAGTCGGTCGCCGATTCCATGACGATCAGCCCGTCGGCGTTCGCCGCGAGGAAGCTCGCCGTGTCGTGGTACTGTCGGGCCTCGTTCCGGTAGCAGACGACGCACTCGTTCAGCATCCCGATCAGCCCGAACCAGACGAACCCCGCCGCCACCGCCGCCACCGCCAACCGGTGGCCGACGGCACGGCCGATGGCGAACGCGAACACGGCCGCGAGGCCGAGCACCGACGGGACGACGTACCGGTAGAAGAACCCGCCGGTCAACTTCGCGCCGACGGCGACGCCGATCACCGGCCCGGCGGCGAGGGCCGCGATCACGACGGCCTCCGCGAGCGGGTACGGCTCGCCGTCGTCCCGGCGGCGGGCGAGGACGCCGACGGCGAGGGCGAACGCTACCGGGATCGTGACTTCCTTCCGGTACAGCCCGTCGAACGCGGCCTGGACCGACCCGCTGTTGAACCGCACCTTCGCCCAGAACCCGCCGGCGTAGCCCTTCTTCGCGAAGCCCCACAGCGGGTACAGCGCCGCGAGCGTCAGCGCCGCGGCGAGGAAGCCGACGGCGAACCCGCGGTCGAGCCTTCGATCCTGGACGGTGCGAACCAGCTGCGCCAGGCCGAACGCGACGAGCGGCACGACGAAGTAGTAATGCGACAGAATCCCCAAACTGACGGCGGCGGCGAAACCGAGTTTCCGGCCGCGCTGCCAGCAGACGAGTGCTAGGGCGGTGAACCCGACCATCAGGCCGTAAGGCCGGGCCTCGTAGAAGTAGACCCACACCGGGGCGCTGGCGGCCAGTACCGTCATCGCGAGGAACGCTTCCGCCACCCCGCGGCGGTGGCGGACGAAGAGGTACAGGCACAGCGACCCCAGCACCGCACCGGCGACGGCCGGCAGCCGCACGGCCCACGCGGTCTCGCCGAAGACGCCGACCGACAGCGCGGTGAGCAGGTAGCCGAGCGGCGGGTTGAGATCGACGCCGGCCGCGAGGTTCGCCCACAGCGTCAGCGGCGACCGGGCGAGGTGCAGGGTGAAGAGTTCGTCGTACCAGAGCAGTCGCACGGCCGCGAGGCGGACCAGCACGTAAGCGAGGACGAGCAGGTATCCACCGACGGCGAGCGGTTCGAGGGACCGTGTGGCGGCGGGCGGAAGGTGCGGCCGCGTCACGATCGCGACGCGGCGGATGCGCAGGACCAACGGCTCGACGACGGACGGCATTCCGGCTCCCCCGATGCGAACGCGACAGGTTCGCGGATCGCCGAGGGAGCGTGCAAGGCCAACTGCGAATACGCGGTCGGCCCATGCCGTCGCAACGGCGAGCGTCACGGCGTAAGCGTGACGTGTCTGGAATCGCGCGACGACCGGATGCCAATGCAAGTAGAACCCTGAGCGGAAGCGACGGGGTGTGGGGATTGGTCTCACACCCCGTCGCTTCCGCTCAGGGTTCTACCGTTGCGTTTGGAGGATGTCGCTTTTGGGTTCGAGACACGTCACGCTTACGCCGTGACGCTCGCCGTTGCGGGTCGCGGAAGTGCCTGTGGTTTACTGCTCGTCGGCCGTTGAGTCTGTATTCGACAACTTCCGGCCCACGCGCCAGCCCGCCCCGATGCCGACGAGAATGCTGAGAATGACCGGTGCGAGGACGACCCACTCGGACTTCGGAAACTGTTCGTCAATCGGCTCGGCGACGGCGAAACCGAGCAAAGTCGATAATGGGGTGGCCAAAGCACCGCCGATCAGTCCCGCGGTCAGAACCGGGTATCGAAGTGGACAACGATCCATGACCACCGGCGCGACCGTCGCGGCGATCCAACTCCCCAACATCCCCGCGAAGAGTAACCCGAAGACGATGGCGGAAAACGGCTCGGACTTGATCTTGTCCAACGCCCCATCGAGGCTGCCGTACCAGACGATTCCGATCCCGCACCAGATCAAGCACACGACGGAAGCAAGTATCCAACCGAGGCAAAACCCGACGGCCCCACGGCGGAGTCGGGCCGTCAACTGTCGGACGAACGATTCGCTCATGCCTCCGCCTTGTTGGTCGTGCGGGATGCGTCCCGGTCCAGCGTGTCGGCGGCGATCCAGCCGGACATCAGCACCATCGGCATGCCGGGGCCGGGGTGCGCCGCCCCGCCCGCGAGGTACAGGTTCTTCAAGTCCCTCGCCCGGTTCCCCGGCTTGAACGCGCCGAGCCACTTACCGTGGCTCGCGATGCCGTAGATCGCGCCGTTCAGCACCCGGTAGCGGTCGTGGATGTCCTGCGGTGTCAGTGTCGCCTCGAACGTGATGCGCTCTTCCAGGTCCGGCATCTGCCCGGTCGTCTTCAGCTTGTCCAGGATCACGCGGCGGTAGCCGGGCAGCATCTTTTTCCAGTCGTGGTGCGGCCGCAGGTACGGCGTGTGAACCAGCACGTACAGGGCCTCGCCGCCGGGCGGGGCGGTCGCCGGGTCGGTGCGGGTCGTCGCCGCGAGGTAGCACGTCGGGTCCGGGGCCGGCTCGCCCTTGTTGTAGATGTAATCGAACTCCTCGTGCGGGTCGCGCGAGAAGACGAACCCGTGGTGCAGCAGGTGGTCGTAGGCCTTGTTCAGCCCCAAGTACAAGACAACGCCGGAGCAGGCCGGTTCGTACTCGCGGCGGGCGTCGAACTTCTTCACCGCCCGCGGGGCCGCGCCGTTCACCAGCTCCCGGTGCGTGCGAACCGCGTCCGCGTTCGACACCACCGCGTCCGCCTCCACGACCTCGCCGGAAACCGTTTCGATGCCGGTGACGGTCGAGCCGTCGGCGACGAGCAGCCGCTTGATCTCGGTGTTCGGCCGGAACTCGACGCCGAGTTCCGTGCCGAGCTTCACGAGCGCCTCCGGGACGGCCCGCGTGCCGCCCATCGGGTACCAGACGCCGTCCTGCGTCTGCATGTGGGCGATGCCGCACAGCACGGCCGGGGACGCCTCCGGCGAGGAGCCGACGTACTGCGTGAAGTGGTCGATCATCTGCGCCACGCGGGCGTCCGGGATGAACTTCCGCACCGTCCCGGCGACGGACCGGCCCATCCGCATGCTCAGCACGTCGCCGAGAATCTTCGGCTTGAACCCGGCCTTCACGTCGATCATGTCGCCGATGCCGCCGATCGACTTCCAGAAGAAGTAGTCGTCGCTGATCCGGTGCAACCGGTCGGACAGCTTCAAGAAGTTCCGGTAACCGTCGGCCGTGGCGGTGTTCGGCGAATAGGTGTCGAGCGACTTCGCCATCGATTCGACGTTCTCGACGAGGTCGAGCCGGCTGCCGTCCGCGAAGAAGCACCGCCACTGCGGGTCGAGGCGGACGAGCTTCACGTAGTCGTCGAGGTTGCGGTTCGCCTCGGCGAAGACGCGGCGGAGGACGCTCGGGATGGTCAGGATGGTCGGCCCCATGTCGAAGCGGAAGCCCGATTCCGTCAGGACGGCCGCCTTCCCGCCGAGCCACGGGGACGCCTCGAACAGCGCGACCGTGTGCCCGCGGGCGGCGAGGACGCACGCCGCCGCCAACCCGCCCAACCCGCCGCCGACGACCACGACCCGCTTCGATGCTGCCACGCCATAACCTCTTTTGTAGGGTGGTGGGGGGGGGGGGGGGGGGGGGCGGGCGGCGGGGCCGGCGCGGGGGGGGGGGGGGGGCGCGGGGGGGGGCGGGGGGGGGGGGGGGCGGGGGCGCGGGGGGGGGGGGCCGGGGGGGGGGCGGGGGGGGGGGGGGGGGGGGCG
>NZ_JCABYM010000016.1:0-6942 GCF_059499385.1 Limnoglobus sp.
TCGCGCGGGCTTGGTATGCTCATTAATTTTGGGCGTTTATCTCTAAATCCGCAACGGTGGCGAGCCGCGCGGCGTACGCGGCCGGGTAACGCGCCCTCACCCGGCGGCTTACGCCGCTCGGCTCGCCGGATCATCATTCGCCCCCACCGCCGGCCCGTGACAGGTTCAGCGCCAGCAGCTTCGCCAGTAGCTCGTCGTCGGAGAGGGTCGGCGGCCAGCCGTAGGCGGCGAACACGGCCGCGTCGAGCGCCCGGTGGGCGTTCGCCAGCCACGCCGGCCGCTCGTTGTACAGGTTCGTCAGCGTCCGCTTCTTGAGCAACGCAGCCGTGGCCGCGTCCTACGGGACCAGCCGCGGGTAGCGCACCGTGCCGACCCCGGCGGCGTTCGCGTCCACGACGTACCGCCGCCACGGGCCGTCGGTGCTGTCGGGGAACTCCAGCGTCTCCGTCCGATCACTGGACACTTGGTTCCTGGGATTTATTGAGTTCGATGCAGCCGCTTGGCCCTTACCCCATCACTACTTTTTTGAAAGAAAGCTGCTAGACTACCCTGCAATCTGGCTTACAGCAAATAAAGCTAAAGCTTAAACAAGAAACATAGGGGTCACACCCGCAGAGTATCAGGATAATATGCTCCAGAAGTGACGGGGCAAAAAATCATGCAAGAGACTGCGGCAACGCTGGAGAAGCAGATTCAACGAAAAGTTTCGGACCGTTGGACGCCGGATCTTGCTGCCGGTGGCTGGCTGGCGGTTCCCAACTTCTTCCTGAATCACTACCGCGATTTGAAGGACCCGCTATCCACTCACGAGTTTGTCCTCGTTCTCCATGTGATGCGACACAAGTGGTCGAAGGATGCTCCCTTCCCCTCGGCGAAGCGATTGGCGCGACTGATGGGAATTTCGTCCACAGCCGTGCGGAATCACCTTCGGTCATTGGAGAAGAAGGGCTACCTTCGGAAGGTGGCTCGGTCCGGCCGGTCAAATGCCCTCGACTTGACGCCATTGTTCAGCGCGCTGGAAGCCCTCATGCCCCTGGTGAACCCGCCAAAAGAGGCCCGTGAGGAGGAGGAAGTAACTGCCACGCTCGGATGATTTCGTGGAGCGACTTGCGATCATGCCTACCTTTATCGACGAGCGCGGCGACACAGGCACGCGACCGGATAGCGATTCCCACTTCCAGCTGGCTGCCGTATGGCTCCCAAATCAAGAGGTGGTCGAAACCTTTCGCACGCGCATGCGGACGCTTCGCGAGGAGCAGAAGTTGCCGCAAGACTACGAGTTCAAGTTCGCGAAGACGTGGACACAACTCGCGAGGCGGGAGGCTTTCTTTCGTTTCGCCTTGGACTTTCCGTTCCGCTTTGCTTTCGCGTCGCTCGACAAGCGATCCGCAGGATGCACGGACAGGACACACGCCCAAATTCACCAGGCCGTGGTGACCGAGCTTGCGGCGACTCTTCGCCCGTTGTACCTGTCTCACCTGCGACAGACGGGGTTGAGGCGACTCGGAGAACCCGTGACGGTTGACGACAACCAAGACGGGAGCTTTCTCAAAATCATCAAGGAAACCTTTCGCGGCATCGGTAAAGGCGAAACGCCGCCGGCGGACTTAATTGGTAAGGTGCGGTTTCGTGGCTCGGGGGCGGAAGATTTGTTGCAACTGGCCGACATGGTCGTTGGCGCTTGCGGAGCAAACGTCGAGGGCAATCCTGACTGGTATCGGTTGATCCTTGATCGAGATGTGGGACGAGTGATTCCCGTTTGACGGGAATGAAAAGAGCGGACCGTTTGGGGTCCGCCCTTCGTTTAGTTTGCACAAAGCCCGGAGTTACCCGAACCCTGTCCGAAACAGGTCAATTCAGAGTTCTTAGCCGGATGGCCGTGGCCCCGGCACCTGCCCGTGAGTGCCAGTTAACTTTAACCCCTCCAGGCATAGGAGTCAATAGACCCCTTTCAGAATTCTGACACGGAATCAGCTCTATAAACAGAACAAAATTGCCTCATCCCCTGTCAATTACCTGACTGGGGGCAACGACATGGACGCCCCCAGTTGGCTCCGCTTGTCTGGGTTCAGGATGCGCTCGAACAGCGTGCCGAAGATGGACGGCTCGATGTTCGCCCAGTCGTACCCGGCGACCTCGGCGAGCGTCTGGACCTCCCGCCGCTCCAGGTCGATCACCTCGGCGTCGGCGAACAGCCCGCCGTTGACCCACGGGATTTCGTCCGCCCCGAACAGCCCGCCCTTCTCGGCCATCGCCTTGAACAGCCCGCGGAGCAGCTTCGAGAGCTTGTCCGGCTCCCACTTCGCCCCCTTTACGGTCTTCTCGAACAGCTTCTCCGGCAAGAGGCCGATGTCCTCGGCAAACATGCAGAACATGAGCTTCATCAGGAAGTGGCCGGCGGCGTGCGGCTCGACGCCGCGGCCGCGGCCTCGGTGACCTGCGCCTGGGTTCGGCCGGGCTTCAGCTCGTCAGGGTTGGCGAACGCGGCCCGCGGCGTGGCGAGGTTGGCCGGGTCCGCCAGCCCGTCCAGGTCGAACGCGCGGACCTCCTTGACCGTGCCGGTGAAGTTCGTGTGGACCTCGAACCGGTTCAGGTCGCAGACGATCAACAGCGGCGGGTTGGCGAGGGCCTCGCGGTACCGCGAGAGCTGGCGGTAGGCGTCGGCGAGGTTCTTCCGCTTGCCCTTGTACTCCCAGCCGAAGAACCCCCGCCGCCACACGTCGGCGAACCCGCGGCCGCCGGCGTCCTTGTCCACGCCCTTCTCGAACGTGAACCAGTCGCCGGTCGGGTCGGCCTCCGCCGGCGTCGGCTGGCCGAGAGGCCGGCAGAGGTCGAGGAAGTGCTCCTGGCAGGCGGCCCGCTCCTTCAGTTCGGCGGGCTTCCACTTGGCGATGAACAGTTGGGGCGTCATGCCGCGAAATGTACCACGGCCGCGGGCGGATGGGTAGTGATGCGAGCCGCGCTCTCCAGCCACGGGTCCATGCCGGGGAACGGGGATGGCATCGCGACGCGTCTCCCCTTCTGCATACCCTACTTCCTCAGCTTCTCCAACCGGTCTTTCGCCGATTTGGCCCACCCGCTGCCGGCCGGGGCGTCCTTCAGCAACTTCGTCAGAATCCGCTCCGCGTCGGCCGGCTGCTTCGCCTCCTCGTAGGCGCGGGCCGCCTCCAGCACGGCCGCGTACCCGACCTCCGGGTAGTCGTAGGTGTAGGGCACCAACATGAGGGCCGCGGCCGCGTCGCCGTACTTCTTCTGCGCCAGCCGGCAGAGACCGATCTGCGTCTGCGCCCGCGCCGCGACCTCGGCCGTCGTCGCGCTGATGACGGCCTGGTACTGCGTGACCGCCTCGTCGTACTTCGATTGGTTCTGGAGCACCCAGCCGAGGCCGTAGCGGGCCTCCGGCACGTACGGGCTGTTCCCGTACCGCTGGAGCGTCGTCTCGAACGCTTGCTTCGCCGCGTCCCAGTTCTTCGCGGCCGCGAGCGCCTGGCCGAGGCGGAGCATCGCGCGGTCGCTGACGCCGGCGACGTTGTGGTACTCGCCCTTGTCGCGGAAGATTGCCAGCCGCTCGGCCGCCTTCGCGAACTCGGTCTGCGCGAACAGCGCCTCGGCGTGCCGGTAGATCGCCTGCGGCCTGTGCGGCGACTTCTCGTTCCCGGCCACCGTCTCGAACTGCGTCGTGGCCGCCTTGAACTCCCCCTTCGCCGACAGGCTGCCGCCGAGCTTCAGCCGCACCCGCTCCAACAGTTCGGGTGACACCGCCCTGTCAGTCGGCTCCTTGTCGATGGCCTCCTTCAGCAGCTTGATCGCGTCGTCGTGCTTTTCGCGGTCGGTCAGCAGTTCGGCCAACTCGTACCGCGCGTCGATGGACAGGGCCGACTCGCCGAAGTCCTGGATCAAACGCTGGTAGGCGTTGTTCGCGCGTTCCTCGGCCCGCTGGAGCGGCAGCTTCGCGAGCGGAAGCTCGGCCGGCTGCGGCGGCGGCTTCGCGCCGTCGGCCCGCGGCTTCGCCATTTCTTCCGTCCACTTCCGCAGCGCGTCCTGTCGCGCCCACTCGCGGGCCTGCGCCACCTCGTCGTCGGCGAGTGCGCGGTACGCCCACGCCGCGTCGTACAGCATCCGCGCCCGCGGCTCGCCGGTCGGCATGGCCTGCGCGAACTCGCCGCACCGCCGTTCGAGGGCTTCGCACGTCTGGTAGACCGCCTCGCGGCCCTGCTGAATCGTGCGGTCCGCGGCCGCGACCTGGTCGGGCTTGAGGTTCGGCTTGCCGCGCTCCTGCTTGCCGAGTTCGATCTGCTTCTTCGCGGCGGCGATGCCGGCCTGCCCGCCGCGGAGGGCCGCCTCCGCGCCGATGACCTTGCCCTTCGCGGCGGCCACGACCTCCTCGAACAACTTCCGTGCCTCCGGCAGCTTCCCGCCCTCCAACAGCGCGAGGCCGTGGTGGTACTTGAGCAGGTGCGCCCACTCGCTTCGCTCCTTGTCTTGCGAAAGGGCCTGCTCGTACTTCTGCCGGGCGTCCGCCATCACCTGCGCGGCCTCGGCCGCCTTGTTCTCATCTCGAAGCAGCGTCGCCAGATGCACGTAAGCCAGCGGCGCGACCGGGCTGTTCGCCCGGTCGCCGCCGGCGAACTGGCGGAGGTCGTTCATCGCCCCGCCGCGGTCGCCGGCCATCGCCCGGACCTTCGCCACCTCCAGCCGCGCGTGCCCGGCCTGGGCGCTCTTCGGGTAGTCCTTCTCCAGCTTCTCGAAGAACTCGCGGGCCTTGTTCAACAGCGTGTTCCGCTCGTTCGCGTCGGCCAGCGTCGAGCCGAGCCGCTTGAGACACAGGCCGAGCTTCATCAGCGCGTCCGGGGCGTCCGGCGACTTCGGGTTCGACGCGACGAAGTTCTCGAGCAGGCCGGAGGCGTTCGTCAGCTTCTCGCGGATGATGTTCTCGGCGAGCGCGTCGTCGGCCTTCGCCGGGGCGAGGCGGATGAGGCAGTCGGCGAGCAGGTAGCTGGCGGCCGATAACTCGCCGTTGCGGTCCGGGGCCGGGATCGCTTCGAGCGCCTTGGCCGCGGCGTCGAGGTCGTTGTTTTGCGCGAGGCAGACGCCGACGCCGTACCGGGCGTAGCTCGTGCGTTCAAATTCCGGGAACCGGTCCACCACGTCCTGGTACAGCTTCGCCGCCGCGTCGAACCGCTGCTTCCGCTCGGCGGCGCGGTTCGGGTCCGGGTTCTTGGCGAACTCCTGGGCCTGGGCGTAGGCGTTCTCCGCGCCGCGGAACACGACCGCCGGCATGAGCGTGCTCTGCGGGAACTTCTGCTTGAACTCGTTGCACCAGTGGTTCGACCGGTTCAGGTCGCCGGCCGCGCCCCACGCCGCGGCCAGGCGTTGGACGACCTCCTCGTGCCGGCGGTCGGGGAGCAGCTTCTCGTTCCAGACGACTTCGTAAATCGGGGCCGCGTCCTTGAATTGCTTGAGCGACTGCAGCGCGTCGCCGAGGTCCATGAGGATGTCGCCCCGCCGGCCGCGGGCGTCGGCGTCCCCTTGCTGCGAGAGCTTGTTCGCGGTGTCGGCCGCCTTGCGGAACGTGTCGATCGCGGCCTTGACCTTCGCGTCGCGGTCGGCCTCGGCCGTAGCCGCGACGCCGAGCTGCGCCTTGCCGAGCCAGTATTGGGCCTGGTCCGCGAGCTTCGGGGCCTTCTCGACGAGCGGCGCGAGCGTCTTCCCGGCCTCGTCGAACTGCTTCAGTTGCACCTGGCAGAACCCGACCCGGAGGGCGGCGTCCGGCACGAGCGGCGACGCCGGGTACGCGGCCGCGAACGCCTGGAACTTCGCGAGCGCGTCGGCGAACTTCCCGGCCTCGTAGTTCAGCGTCGCCCCGTGGAACGCGGCCCCCGCGACGTGTTCGGGCGAAGTGTTTACGAGAAGTTCGAGCCGGGCTTTCTCGGCCGGGTTCGCCTTGAACCGGTCCGGCTGCTTCAACAGTTCGACGGCTTCCTTCTTCTGCTTGTCGAACTCGGCCAGCACCGCGTCGTAGTGGACGGACGCCTCCGCCGTCTCGCCGCCGAGGTGGAGGACGCGGCCGACGAGGTAGCGGGCGTGCAACCCGACGGCGGGGTCCGCGAACGGCGCGATCTGGTTGAGCGCCCGCCCGGCGGCGGCGTAGTCTCTTTCGACGAAGCTCGCCAACCCGAAGTAGTAGAGCGCGAGCGGCCGGTGCTTGTTCTTCGCGAACACCGCCTCCTTCGTGACGGTTTCGAGCGTCTGCCGCGCGTCCTTCGGCCGGCCGAGCCGAAGCTGCATCTCCGCGAGGTCGCACCGGCTCCGCACGCCCATCTCGGCGTCCTTCTTGCCGTCGAACCAGTCGCGGGCCTCGCCGAACCGCCGCAGCGCGTCCTCGAACTTCGGCCCGGCCGCCTTCGCATCCTTCAGCCCGAGCATCCGCTGCGTCGTCGCGAGCTGGTACAGCACCCAGCCGCGCTCGGCGAAGTTGCCGTCCCCGGCCGCCTCCGTCAGCGGCTGCACGGCGGCCGCGTAGTCCGGCTCCCCGGCGTGGATCAACGTCAGCGCCAGCCCGTACCGCGCGGCCGTGCCTTGTTGGTTCGGGAACTTCGCGAGGACGTTCTTGAACTGGTCGCGGGCGGCGGGCAGGTTGCCGTCGTTGTAGACCTTGCGGGCCGCGTTGATCGCCATCTCCGCCTGCTGGTCCTGCGGAACCTGCGCGGCGAGCGGGAGGGCGAGAATCAGAACGACGGCGAGGGAGCGGGCCATGAGATGCTCCGAGGGAAGGGCGACGGAGGGCCGATACGTGAGACGTTCCGAACGGGGCGCTTGTTCCGCGTATTCTTTTCAGGGAAACTAAGCGCGTCACCGAGGTTCGTTGTTTTATTCCCTCCCCCCTTGGGGGGGAGGGTTAGGGAGGGGGGTAACCTCCCTTCCCCGGACGCGATCCTCACC
>NZ_JCABYM010000017.1:0-6911 GCF_059499385.1 Limnoglobus sp.
GGGGGGCGGGGCCCCCCCCGCCCCCCCCCCCCCCCCACGCCTCCCTCACACGGGAGGAGCGTTTCTTGGTCCGTGACGCCCGTTCCCCCTCACCCCGACCCTCTCCCCCGCAGAGCCGGGGGAGAGGGGGAAAATTCGGTCATCCGCCCGCACGCCGGGGCCGGGGCTTGGTAGCGAGAACGTAGCGGTTCACATTCCGGGCGGCAACCGGTTGAAATCGGCGGCGGCGTTCATCAGGATACACGCACCGCCCCAGGCCGGGCGGGTCCCACCTTTCACGGAGTCACGTTCCCCATGAAACTCTCCCGCCTGCTCCTGGTCGCCCTGACCGCCGCCGCCGCGACGACCGCCCGCGCCGACGACACGGCCGACTTCCTCAACCCCGACAACTGGCACGGCCGGACCGACATCTGGTCGATCAAGGACGGCAGCGTCGTCGGCGAGACGAAGGAAGACCCGAAGTACAACACGTTCTTCGTCAGCAAGAAGAAGTACTCCGATTTTGAAATGTCTTTCAAGACGCAGCTCCGGGACGCCGTCGGGAACAGCGGCGTGCAGATCCGCAGCACGCTCAAGGACGACAAGAAGTTCGTCGTCGCCGGGCCGCAGGTGGACATCGGCAAGGGGTACTGGGGCAGCCTGTACGGCGAGGGCGTCGGCGGGATGATGAAGGCGTCCAAGCCGGACGACATCAAGAAGGCCGTGAAGGAGACGGAGTGGAACGAGTACCACATCGTCGCGAAGGGGACGCACATCACGGTGAAGGTCAACGGCACGACGATGGTGGACGACGACTTCCCGAAACTGCCGGGCAAAGAGAAGGAGAAGGACGCGCCGAAGGACGGGATCATCGCGTTCCAGGCGCACGCCGGCTACCCGAAGATGCGGGTCGAGTTCAAGGACATCAAGTTCACGAACCTGGCGAAGTGACGCGAACGACCGGCGCGGCCGACGGGCCGCGCCGTCACCCCGGCGGGGCGTGCTTCACGAACGAGAACAGCCCCGTCACCACCATCAGCACGCCGCAGAAAACGATGACGTTCGGCCGCAGCGTCAGCTCCATGTTCATGTGCAGGTAGATCAGCCGGTACCAGTCGAAGAAGAACGACAGCAGCCCGCCCGCGATTCCGCTCTCCCGCACGATCAGCGCGTACAGATAAATCTCCCCGACCAGTACCGTCACCAGCCCGGCCCCGGCCAGCACGAGGCCGACCGCCGGCTTCCGCCGCGCCCACAGGCCGAGGCCCACCCACGTCAGCACGACGACGGTAATCAGCAGCGGGAACGGATCCCACAGCATGAACTTTTCCGCGAACGACCCCTCCCGCGGCGGATCCTCCTCGTCCGCGGGCGAGTGGTCTGGAAGCGGCACGTACCGCCGCCTGGACGGTCGTTCGTCCTTCAAATCGTAAGTTCTGGTTTCGTTGTCCATTTTGCTACTAAGGGCAGAAAAACAGGTTTCCTGAATTTTCCTCTGTCCGATCACCGGACAGATTTTTGTGCATATTTATGGACGGGCGCGACAACGGACGGAAATCTCCGGAAACACCTTCGGTTTGTGGAAAAGAATTATTGAAGGGGGCTACCGATGCCGTTAGTGTAAGCAGCGGTTAATCTCGTCCACCGTGGACGTTATTTTCCGCCCCCTATCCTAGCTCAGGATGGCCCGTCCATGTCGTTCAAGCTGCGTTTGGAAGTGATGGAACAACGGGAGAACCCCTCGGTCTTCCCAGTTGACCCCGGCACCCCGACCCCTCCCCCGCCTTCGGAACCCGCGCCGGCCCCGGCTCCGGCCCCGGCCCCCGAGCCGGCCCCGACCGGCCCGGACTGGTGAGATAAGCCGCAGACGATTCTGCAGGAACAGCCCCGGCCCACCGGGGCTGTTTTCATTTCCCCGGCAGCGTCCGCCCGAACGCCATCGCCCGCCGCACCCAGTCGGCCAGCTCCCGGTCGTCGCGCACCCCGTCGGGACCGACCGCCACCCAGTTCCGCATCGGCTTGCCGGTGATATCGAACGGCCGCACGCACGGCTCCCGCAGCGCGTCCTCCGCGTCCGGGCCGAGCCGGGCGATGAGCGAATCGCGCCAAACGCCGAGGAAGACGTTGCCGTTCAGGAAGAACCCGAGGCAGCCGAACAGCGGCTTCTCGGTGACGCCCCGCCGGCGGGCGAGGGCGGCGCGGACGCGGGCGGCGAGGTGGCGGTCGTAGGGCATGTCCGGCACCCGTCAGGGGAGGCTGTCGAGAAAGGCGCGGGCCTCGTCGATCAATTCCTGCGCCTGAACGGGATCGGTGACGTAGAGGTCCACCATTGACCGGACGCACGACGAGTGGCGGGCCTGCGGCCGGAGCATCCGCCCGACCGTGCCCTTCGCCCGCGCCTTGCGGAGGTCGGTCGCCGCCGGGTCGTTGATCGTCTCCAGGTGGTTGCCGAGCGAGTCGAGCAACTCGGCCCGTTCGACGCGGAGTTCCTCGCGGTTGTTCAGCGCGAAGAACGCGATCGTCACGTCCCCGCGGCGGCGGCGGGGGCCGGTCTTCTTCGCCGGGATGGCGGTAATGCCGAGGAACGTGACGACCTCCCGCGGGTCGTCGTCGATGTCCCCGATCGGGTGGAGCAGGAACGGTTTCTCCGCGGCGTTCAACCCCGGCGGGTCGGTCGTAGCCGTACCGCGGGCGGCCGACACCGGGAAGTAGTTCTTCTTCAGCGGGCTGTTGCACTTCTTGCACGACGCCGCGTAGTTCTGCAGGTGGTACGCGAGCCAGAAGTACCCCGGCGGGCTGGCCGCCCCCATCGGGAACGCGAACTCGCTCGCGCCGGGCCAGTCCACGACCGACGACTTCGGCCGGAAGTGCTCGAGGTCGTGCTCGATGGCCCCGCCGTGGTCGCCGGCCGCCAGCGCCCGCTCGCAGTACGCGCACTTGTTGTGCTGGAGCGTCATGAACACCGGCTTCACGTCCGACCAGATCGACGACGACTCCTCGTACTTCCCGGCGGCGACGAACCCGGCCGTGCGGGCGGCGGCCCTCCCCCGCCACGGCGGGACGGCGGCATCGACGAGGGCGTCCAGCGCGGCGGACGTGATCGGATAGCGGATCATGGCGAGGGGCACGGGGTTAGTCGGTCATCGTCCCGGTGAGTTCCTTCAGGAAATCGACGGCCGCCTTCGGGTCGTGCGTGGCCGCGGCCCGCTTGGCGATCCGCTTCAACTTCTTCTCCTTCGCCGGCGACCGCGGCGACTTCAGCCCGAAGTACGAGCTGACGAGGATTTGGTCCGCCGACTTGCCGTCCGTCGCCTCCGTGAACTCGCGAATCTCATTCTCCTCGACGACACGGACGTTCGCGGCGTGAACGGTCCCGACCACGAGCGGGCTGTGCGTGGTGACGATGAATTGCAGCTTCGGGAACGTGGCGGCCAGCCTCGGCAGGACCTCCCGCTGCCACGCCGGGTGGAGGTGGACGTCGATGTCGTCGATCATGACGACGCCGGCGAGGTCGGTCAGCTTGGCCTTCTCGGGGGCGACCTTGTGGAGGTGGTTGAGCATGTCGGAGACGAGGCCGACGTACGACCGGAAGCCGTCGGACAGGGCACCGAACGGGAGTACGATTCCGTTGTGGTCGAACAGGGCGTCGTTGTCTTGAAACGTCCCGGTGAATTGGGTGGTCCCCGGCAGCAAGCCGTTGAGGCACTCCCGAACTTCCTTCGCCCGTTTCTTGGTGGGGATGGAAGGGAACCAGGACGCGAGCGGCAACAGCGTGATGGCGTCGTCGAAAAGCCCCGCCACCCGTTGGAACCGCGGGTGGCGGGCGCGGGACCACTTGGAATCGACGTTCTCCACGTGCTCGGTCCGCCGCAAGGCCCCGTACCCGAGGAGGAAGAAGCTCGGCGATTCGGCGTCGTGGAACGACTTGAGGAGCGGCTTGCCGCTCAGGAGGGAACGGACGACCGGCGGGTGGAACGAGGATTCCGTGCCGTAGGACTCGATGCCGAGTTCGTGGGAGAAGGACTGGGCCGCGAGGTCGGCCCGGTCGGCCTTGAACTCGGCATCCTGGTTCCGCAACCGGTACGACACGACGACCCGCGCGACGCGGTCGCCCGGCCGGGCGTCCTTGCGGACTAACGAGTACGGCCGATACCCCAAGCCGTCGTGGATCGGCGCGAGGACGCCCAGAGCGAGCGCCTTCAGCAAACTCGTCTTCCCCGCCCCGTTGACGCCGATCAGGAGCGTCACGTTCTTCAGCGCGTCGGCCGGCAGCCCGGCCGTGCCGGGGTGAACGAACGTCGTCTCCGCCTTCGCGAAGCACCGGAAGTCAGTCATCGACACGGATTCGACGTACATCGAAAACCCCGTGGGAGCGGAACGTCAAGAGATTAGCCATACCGAAGTCACAATGACCCGCTTGTCGTCCTCGATGACTTCAAAGTCGATGCCGAGTGGCGATTCAAAGGCAACGCGGCTCACGCTCGATTTCCGCGACTCGCCGTACGTGAGCGGCTCGCGGGCTAGCACTTGTTCGATGCCGTGAGCCGTCCGGGTCACCAACGCTTGATCGGGCGCGTTCAGCCACGCCTCGGCCAACTCGCGTTCGGCGTCCGGATTCCAAACGACCGTGTAACTCATCGGTCGCCGCTTTCGAGTCGCTTGATGATCTCGGAAAGCGGCTTGCCCGTAAGGTTCTTCCGCCGTCGCTCCAGCTCCTCGTCGGAGATCGGCGACTTCACGCCCGGCGGCAGCGCGCCGGGGTTCCGCTGTTGGAACTGCCCGACGAGCGTGCCGGCCGCGTCGCGGAGTTCGACCGTGCCGGACACGCTCGCGAGTTGGGCCAGCAACTGCGGGTCGGTGATGACGATGGCGGACATGGCTGCACTCCCTCAACGGTCTGGAACGAACCAAAGCGCCTGCACGATGACCTTCTTGTCGTCCTCGACGATGTCAAACAACAACCCCAACGGCGAGGCGGTGACGACGCGGTTCACGCTCGACGCCCGCCACCGGCCGACGCGGAAGGGATCGCTGCCGATGGAGCGTTCCAAGAGATCGGCCATGACCGAAACGTCGTTCCGGTTCGGGGCGGCCGTCCAAACGGCCGCGAGTTGAGCCTCGGCCCGCGGACTCCAGATCACGCGGTAGTTCATGGCCCGTACTTCTCACGCAGGTCGTGAAGGATGTCCTTGAGCGGTCGGCCTTCTCGGTTCTGACTGAACCGCGTCATCTCTTCCTCGGAAAACGGCGGGACGTACCCTTCCGGCGGCGCCCACAGGCCGGGGCCGTCGGTCGAGTGAATCACGTTCCCGGCCGCGTCGCGGAACTCGACCGGCCCCTTCGCCTCCGCCAATTGTTTGGCCAGCACCGGGTCGGTGATGGTGATCGTGGTCATGTTCGTCCTCCGGTAGTCCGCCCGATTATACCAGCAACTCCCGCGGGTCCGCGATCACGCCGGTCAGTGCGCTCGCGGCGACGGTCAGCGGCGACGCCAGGAACACCTTCGCCTCCTTGTGGCCCATCCGGCCGGGGAAGTTCCGGTTCGTCGTGCTGATGCACGAGATCGGCGTGTTCAGCCGGCCGAACGTGTCGCTCGGCCCGCCGAGGCAGGCCGCGCACGAGGCGTCGCCGATCTTCGCCCCGGCGGTCAGGAAGATGCTCCGCAGCGTCACGCCGTCGATGGTTTCGGTGTCCAGCCCGGCCGCCACCTCCGTCGTCGCCGGGACGACGAACGTGTCGATCCGGACTTCCTTCCCCTTCAGGATCGCGGCCGCGGCCTTGAAGTCGGTCAGCTTGCCGCCGGTGCAGCTGCCGATGTACGCCCGGTCGAGCTTCGTCCCCTTCACCTCGCTGACCTTCGCCTTGTTGTCCGGGCTGTGCGGCTTCGCGACCGTCGGCTCCATCTTCGTCACGTCGTACACCTTCTCGAAGATCGTCCCCGCCCCGGCCTGCGGCTTGAACACCGTGTACGGCTTGCTCCCGGACTTCTTCCCGCGGTGGTTCACGAAGTCGAGCGTGACCTGATCCGCGGGGATGATGCCGTTCTTGCCGCCGGCCTCGATGGCCATGTTGCACAGCGTCATGCGTTCTTCGATGTTCAGCGCGAACACGCCGTCGCCGTCGAACTCCATCGCGCGATACGTGGCCCCATCGACGCCGATGTCGCCGATGACCGCGAGGATGAGGTCCTTCGCCATCAGGTACGGCGGCAGGTTGCCGTGGAAGACGAACCGCATGGTCGGCGGGACCTTCAGCCACGTCTTGCCGGTCCCCATCACGAACCCGGCGTCGGTGTTGCCGATGCCAGTAGCGAACTGGCCGAACGCCCCGGCCGTGCAGGTGTGGCTATCCGTGCCGAGCAGCACTTCGCCGGGCCGGGTGTGCCCTTCCTCCGGCAGCGCGATGTGGCAGACGCCCTTGTAGCGGTCGCCGCCCACGTCGTAAAAGTACGGCAGGTTCTGTTCCTTCGCGAACGCCCGGAGCACGTCCACGTTCCGGTTCGCCATCGCGTCCTTGGTGAAGATGTAGTGGTCCGGGATGACGACCACTTTTTCGCGGTCCCAGACCTTCGCGTTCTCGCCGAAGTGCTTCTTGAAGATGCCGATCGTGCCCGGCCCGCACACGTCGTGGGTCATGAGCACGTCCACGTTGACCCAGACGTTGTCGCCGGGGGCGACGTGGTCGCGGCCGGCGGCCTTGGCCAGGACTTGCTCGGTCATCGTCATCGGGGACGGCATGGGAGGCTCCGGGAGTGGTTTGCGTCGGAATGCTTCATTGTATCGCGCGAAGACCGCGGAGCCGGCAGGGACTGACTTCCGAAGTCCGGCTTCGACTTCGGAAGTCGAACCGGCGACGACGGCCCCGTGAGTCAACGGCGAGCCGAGCGGCGTGTTCCGGCCCGGTACCCCCAAAACCCCCGGGGGCACACCCCG
>NZ_JCABYM010000018.1:0-4287 GCF_059499385.1 Limnoglobus sp.
TTCCTTGAGTGGTTGCACTCCCCGACCCCCCTCCCCGGCCCTCCCCCCCAAGGGGGGAGGGAGAGAAACCAGTCAACACCTCCGCCACGTCCGCCACGTCTTGTAGCGTCGTCGTCTCGTCGAACGTCACCCCGACACGGCCGTCCGGGAAGTACCGCAGGTTGATCGCCTGCGCCTCGGCTCGAGCCTTGACCGCGGCCACGTCCGCCGGCTTGTACGCCAATGTGTCGAAGAACGAGTCGTGCAGCGGCGGCACCGCCTCGGCGAGCAGCTTCGTAAGCGCGTGAACCCGCGTCGCGATCCGCTTCAGCCCGGCCGGGCCGTGGTACACGGCGTAGAACCCGGCCATGTTCGCCAGCAGCGCCTGGGCGGTGCAGATGTTGCTCGTCGCCTTGTCCCGGCGGATGTGCTGCTCCCGCGTCTGCAGCGACATCCGGTACGCGACGTGCCCGGCCGCGTCCTTCGACACGCCGATGATCCGGCCCGGCAGCAGCCGCACCAGGTCCTGCGTCGCGGAAATGAACGCGGCGTGCGGCCCGCCGAACCCGAGCGGCACGCCGAACCGCTGGCTGTTCCCAACGGCGATGTCCCCCCCCATCTCGCCCGGTGGCTTGAGCAGCACGCACGCCAGCAGGTCCGTGCCGACGCACACCCTCCCGCCCGCGGAATGCACCTTCTCGATGATGGAAGTCAGGTCGCGGACCTCGCCGTCGGTCGCCGGGTTCTGCAGGTGCGCGCCGAAGACCGTCGCCGCGTCGAGCGCGGTCGGGTCGCCGACGACGACTTCGATTCCCATCCAGTGCGCCCGCGTGCGGACGACGGCGATCACCTGCGGGTGCGTCCCGGCATCGACGAAGTACCGGTTCGATGATGAAGAGCCGGCCCGCTTGATGACGGCCATCGCCTCGGCCGCGGCCGTCGCCTCGTCGAGCAGCGAGGCGTTTGCGACCGGCAGCCCGGTCAGGTCGATGACCGTCTGTTGGAAGTTGAGCAGCGCCTCCAGCCGCCCCTGGGCGACCTCGGCCTGGTACGGCGTGTACGCGGTGTACCAGCCGGGGTTCTCCAGCACGTTGCGGCGGATCGGCTCCGGCGTGAGCGTGTTCGCGTACCCGGCCCCGATGAAGGTCCGCCACACGTCGTTCTCGCCGGCCAGCTCGCGCAGCTCCGCGAGCGCGTCGGCCTCCGACGCCGGGGCGGGTAGGGTCAGCGGCTGCTTCAACCGGATGCCGGCCGGGACGGTTTGCGCGATCAGTTCCTCCCGCGACTTCGCGCCGAGGGCCGCGAGCATCTCGGCCTCCTCTTGCGGATCGACGCCGAGGTGTCGGGGGTGGAACTCGTCGGGGGCGAACAGGTCTTCGAGGGTCGCGGACAATTCCGGCTCCGGGTGAACGCAAAACCCCGGCACGACGGCCGGGGTCCGAGGGCGCGAGAGGTTGTAAATGACATTCTATGAATCCCGGCTCACCGGCAGCCCCTTCGCCGTCCAGTCCCGCCAGCCGCCGTCCATGCTGACGACGTTCGTGTATCCCATCTTCTGTAAGTTGTCCGCCGCCAACGCGGACCGGAACCCGCCGCCGCAGTAGAGGATCACCTCCGTCGCCGGGTCGGGGATTTTCGCCTCCGCGTCGCGCTCCATCACGCCCTTGCCGAGGTGCATCGCGCCCGGCACGTGGCCGGCCGCGTACTCGCTCTCCTCGCGGACGTCCACGAGCAGCAGCTTCTCGCCGGCGTCGAGCCGCCGCTTCACGTCCGCGACGGTGCATTCCTTGATCCGCGTCTTCGCGTCCGCGACGATCTTCAGGAACCCCGGTGCGTGCTGCTTGCCCATGATGAATGCCTCCTCGCGGTCCGGGCCGCGGCTACTGCCGAAAGGTGTGAGGGTGTAGGCGTCGGGGGTCGCCGCGGACGGCGTGCCCGTGTCGGCGAACGGGAGTTAACGTAGCGTCGCGGGGCCGGGGAGTCGAGGGAAGGGGAGGGCGGGAACGAAAACGCGGGCGGGCGAGGGATCGCCCCCGCCCGCCCGCGTTTCGTCCTCGTTCGGTCAGCGGTTCGCCGCGAGCCGCTCCATGCTCGGCGGGGCGAGCGGCGTCCGGGACAGCGACGGGCTGTGCAGCGGCGTCGCGGTCAGCTGCTGGCGGAGCGGCATCGGCGTCGGGGGCGGCGTTCGGACCGCCAGCATCGCCTCGTCGATCCGCGTCTGCACGTCCGCGTCCGCGTCCTCGTTCACCGCCGCCAGCGCCAGCGCCACCCGCTCGTCGTCCGGCGCGATCTGCCCGAGCAGCGTCACGCACCGGCCGCGGAGTTCCGGGTCGTTGGACAACAGGCCGTTCAACAGCGCCGGGACGGACGCCCGACCGATCCGCTTCAGGGCCACGGCCGTCACCACGCGGGTCCGCACGTCGCCGTCGGACAAGAGCGGCATCATCAGCGGCACGGCCGCGTAGGCCGACGCGCCCAGCCGGCCGAGCGCCCCGACGCAGTCGCGGCGGACGCTTTGGTCGTGGTCCTTCAGCCCGTTCATCAAGAGCGGCAGGGCGGACAGCGCGGCCGGCCCCTGGTCGCCGATCGCGCGGGCGGTCCGGCGGCGGACCCGCGGGGACGCGTCCCGCAGGCCGGGGGCCAGCGCCTCGACCCGCTTCGCCTCGCCGATCGGCAGCTCCGAGATGGCGACGACGGCCAGTTCGCGGATCTGGCTTTGGTTGTGGGAGAGGGCGTCCGAGAGCAGGTGCAGGGCCGGCGAGCACTGGCTCTCCGGCAGGTGTTGCATCAGCACGGTGAACACCAACCGGTGCATCACCTGGGGCGAGAGTTGTTCCATGAATGACGACCGTATCACGTGGGCGGAGGGAAGGGTCGCGGGGACCGACCGTCGGGCGGGTCAATGGACCATAGGTTACGCCGGCCCGCCGGCCGGCGTTTTCGCGAGATTTTGCCCAGGTTCCTCGTCTCGCCGGACTGGAATTTCCGTCCCCGGCGCGGGGCCGGTGCGGGACAGTTCGCGCGTGCCGATTGTGCGGCGTCAAATGCGCGACTAAGTTAAGGGGAGTTAACGCCGCTCGGACGGGAAAAGACAGAGGTTCGCATGTCCGTGATGGTGACGTGCCCGACGTGTCAGGTCATGCTCCGCGTGCCGGAGGGGGCCGACACCATCCGCTGCCCGCAGTGCAAGACGGTCCTCGCCCTGCAAACCGCGACCACCCCCGCTCCCGTCCCGCCACCGTCGCCACCGCCATCGGCCAAGCCCGCGATCCCGCTGCCGTTCGCCCGGCCGCCGGTTTCGCCCCCGCCGCCGGTCGCGAAGCCGCCGGAGCCGCCCCCGCCGCGGGGGAAGACGGTCCGGGGGAAGGTCGTCGAAGAGTTCGAGGAAGTCGCGGACGACAGCGACGACGGCCGCGAGAAGCCCCGCCGGCCGAAGCGGACGGACGACGAGAAGCTCGAAGCCCTGTTGGAGCGGGTCGGCGAGCAGGCCCGGCCGGCCCGGATCGGCATCTCGCTCATGGCCTACGGCGCGGTCAGCGCGTGCGCCGCGCCGCTCGGCGTCGCGCTGTTCTTCATCTCCACGCTGTTCCTCCAGTCCGGCGACAACCCGTTCGTCTGGCTGCCGGTCCTCGGGGTCGGGCTGCACTGGCTGCTCACCACCGCCGGGTTCGGGTTCTGCTGCGCCGGGCCGAAGGAGATGCGGCACATGGCCGTCGGCGGCCTCGTCGTGATGCTGCTGCACGCCGTCGGGATGCTCGGCCTGTTGCAACTGACCGCGCAGGCGATCTCGCTGGCGTCCGCCGGGTTCGGCGGCATCAACCTGGAGTCCGGCCTGTTGAGCGCGCTCTTGCTGGCGAACCTGTTCAACAACCTCAGCGGGGTTGCGAACCTGCCGCTCATCGTCCTGTTCGGCCAGCACGTGTTCGGCCCGCACGTGTTCGTCGTGCTGCTGGTCGCCGGCGGGTTCGAGTTCGCGAAGCTGTCCCTCGTCGGCATCCTGGCGAACCACTACGCGATGGAGGGGAAGGCCCCGGAACTGGGCCACCAGTCGATCCGGTTCGTGTACCGGCTGTTCTGGGTCGTGATCGTCGGGTTCGTCGGGCAACTCATCATCATCGGCGTGTCCCGGCTGGGGTTCGGGTTCGTTTTCCTGAGCCTGCCGGCGATGATGCTGTTGAACGCGTACTTCTTCTGGTGCGCGTTCGCGTGGGTGGCGGAATTCCAGGTGTTGCTACAGGTGGTCGAGGTGATTACGCCGGAGCGGTTCATCGACAAGCGGGCGAACCTGGACTACTACTGAAGCCCGGC
>NZ_JCABYM010000018.1:4387-126534 GCF_059499385.1 Limnoglobus sp.
CCGGCGGCTATATCGAGGAGGTCGCGGCGAAACGTTATCGCGCCGCGTCCCACACCTTGAGCGTGCCGTCGGCGCTCGCCGTCACGACCCGGTTGCCGTCGGCCGTGAACGTCACCCCGATCGCCGTGCCGCGGTGGCCCTGGAGCGTGGCCAGCACCGTCCCCGCCGTCGCGTCCCACACGCGGACCAACCCGTCCTCGTGGACCGTCGCCAGCCGCGCGCCGTCCGGGCTGAGCGCCAGGCTCATCGTCATGCCGGTCGGCCCGGCCCACTCCGGCAGGGCGGCCTTCGTCTGCGGGTTCCACAGCTTCACCTTCGTGCCGCTGCCGCCGGCGTAGACCGTCCGGCCGTCCGGGGCGAACGCCAGCGCGTTGACGTGCCCGCCGGCCGCCTTGACGCCGCCGGTCGTGTTTCCGCGCACGTCCCAGAACCGCACGGCCCCGTCGCTGCTGCCGCTGGCGATCGCCTTCCCGTCCGGCGACACGGCGACCGCGTGGACGTGCTTCGCGTGCCCCTTGAACGCCTGCACGTACTTCTTTTCCACCATATTCCAGACGTGAACCAACCGGTCCGCCCCGCCGACGACGAGCAGCTTGCCGTCCGGCGAGAACGCGACGCACTCCGTCGGCTTCGACGCCTCCGTGAAGCTCGCGACCTCCGTGCCGGCGGCCGCGTCCCACACCTTCACGTCGTGGTCGTCGGAAACCGACGCAAGGAGGCTGCCGGTCGGCGCGAACGCCAACCCGCGGATCACCTTCGCGTGCCCCGGCAGCTCGCGGAGCTTGGTCCAGGTGGCGGCGTCCCAGACGAAGATCGCGCCGTCGTCGGCCGCGGACGCGAGCAGCTTCCCGTCGCGGGACACGGCGACGCACCGCACGACCGTGCCGTGCCCCGTCAGCGTGGCAACGGAGTGGTCCGTCCGCGCGAACGCGAAGTACCCGCCGACGGTCAGGCCGACGGCGAGGGTCGCGAGAAGGAACCAGAGGGACGATTTCGAGGTCGCGGATTCCATGCTCAGCCCGAAGAATTTTCACCGCGGAGGGCACATGAGGGCACGTGAGAAAAACAGAAGAGAGTTCAAAAGACATGCTTTGAAATCTCGTCTTGGCTTTCCTCTCGTGCCCTCATGTGCCCTCCGCGGTGAAAACGGTTTTAGTCCAGTGTCACCGTCTCGCCGCCGGAGCGCGTGCCGATGGCCTCCCACGTCGCGGCCGGGATCGAGTTGCGGACGAACCGGACGCTGCCGTCGCCGAACAGCACGTTGATGCCGCCGGTGTGGAAGCTGCTCGCGTCCTCGACGTGGCCGAGGGCGTTGTTCGGCGTCCGCCCGTCGGCCGCCACGCCGGTGTTCGTCGTGCAGAGGATGTGCGACTCCTCCTCCTCGTAGGCCGGGTTGATCGGCGGGACGAGCGTGCCGGTGACCGCCCCCACCCACGTCGTCTGCGGGGAGAACTTGAACTGCCGCTCGGTCACGACCATCGTGTTGCTGGACCCGTCGGTGATGTCGGTGACGCGGAAGCCCTTGTTCTTCAGCGTCTTGTCCCGGATCATGACGCCGGTGTTCGTGTCCGGGAACCCGCTCACCTCGAACGTCCCGCCGACGCCGACGTAGTTCGCGTAGGCCACGTCGCAGATCGGCGTACCGCCGTTCTCGACGGTGAACTTGTGGTCCTGCGGGGCGATGTCCGACGGGCAGCGGTACGTCGCGAGCGTCTGGATTCGCACGTTCGCGTGGACCGGGTCTTCGATGCCGACGGCGAAGTTGATCTGCCGGTGCAGGTTGTCCTGCTCGATCTGCGGCAGGATGATCGCCGCCCACCCCCACCCCGGCCCGAGGCTCTCGCCGTCCACGCTGGTCGCGGTCGCGTTGAACCCGCACGTGAACCGCTCGAACGAGCTGTGGTGGTTGTGGAACGCCGTGCCGATCTGCTTGAGGTTGTTGCTGCACTTCATCCGGGCCGCGGCCTCCCGCACCTTCTGCACGGCGGGGAGGAGCAACCCGATGAGGATGGCGATGATGGCGATGACGACGAGCAGCTCGATGAGCGTGAACGCGGACCGACGATTCGGGGATAACATTGACGAACCCTCGCGATGAATTGCGACGACAGTTATTCAACGTATAACTTCGTCATCGGGTTCGCAAGATTCTTTTGAAAGCGCGGAGAGCCACAGGCACGGCCGTGCCTGTGGCTCTCCGCGAAAACTCTTCCTTACTTCTTCGCCAGCTCCTTCACGAACGCCAGCACCTCCTTCGGGTGGTCCTTCGGCGTCACCTTGTCGTAAATCTTCGCGACCTTGCCGTCCTTGTCGATCACGAACGTGACCCGCTGCGCGACCTTGCCCTTCGGCGACTGGATGCCGAGCGCCTGGATGAGCTTCAAGTCGGGGTCGCTGAGCAGGGGGAACGTGTACGAATTCTTGTCGGTGAACTGCTGGTTCAGTTCCACCTTGTCCGCGCTCGCGCCGAACACGACCGTGTCGGCCGGGAACTCCTTGAGGAGGTCGCGGAACCCGTTGCACTCGACCGTTCAGCCGCCGGTCAACGCCTTCGGGTAGAAGGCGATCACCGCGATCTTGCCCTTCAGGTCCTTGACGCTCACCGTCGTGGCGTCCTTCTTCACCTTGTCCAACTGCGTGCCGCCGACGGCCACGTCCGGGAACGGGTCGCCGACCTTCACCTTCAGCATCGTGTCGTCGGCCGCGGCGAACCCGACGGCGACGGTCGCGGCCGCGGCCGCGAGCAGAATCCGGAACATCCGAGAACCTCCGGGGCGGGAAACGGGTCTATCGATGGAACACCACGCCGGGTACCGAGTACCCGGTACTGAGTTTACGGAAATGCCGGCGAAAGTGCGGCAAGGGCCGGGGGCGGAAAAAATAGCACCTTCCCCGTTGACGGCCCCTGAAAACTCAGGTAAGCATGAGACATTCTCCCGTTCTTCTCGGCCGCAGACCGGCCGAGGGCCGGGCCTCCCCGCTTCCTTACCAGGAGTCTTGGCATCCCACCGTTCGATCGCAACGCCCCGTCCCGCGGCCCGACCGGCCCGCGCATGAACGAGCAAATCCGCATCAGTCCCGTCCGCTTGATCGGTGCCGACGGCGAGCAGCACGGCATCGTGCCGACGATGCAGGCCATGGACATGGCCCGCGAACTCGGCCTCGACCTGGTCGAGATCGTGCCGACCGAGCGGCCGCCGGTCTGCAAGATCATGGACTACGGCAAGCACAAGTACGACCAGTCCAAGAAGGCCCACCAGAAGACGCACCAGCAGAAGCTCAAGGAACTCCGCGTCCGGCCGAAGACCGGCACGCACGACATCGAAACCCGCCTGAACCAGGCCCGCGACTTCCTCAAGCACGGGGACAAGGTGCAGCTCAAGGTCCAGTTCCGCGGCCGGGAGATGCAGCACATCGAGGAGGGGCGGCGGATCATCGACGGGATGCTGGAGCAACTCCAGGACGTGTGCAAGGTGGAAGCCCCGCCGCGGATGGAAGGCAAGCAGATGACGGCGCTGCTCGCCCCGAAGGGGACCACGACGGCGAAGAAGCCGGAGAAGAAGCCGGACCCGAAGCCGAAGCCGCCACCGCCGCCGGCCGGCGAGGCGAAGCCGGCGGCCCCGCCGACGGCCGCCCCCGCGACGCCGGCCGCCCCGCCCGTCGCGGCGAAGCCGGCGGCCGCGCCGCCGAAGCCGGTCGTCCCGCCGGCGACCGGGAAGCCGCCGACGCTGCAACCGCCGCCGAAGCCGAAGCCGCCGGTCGCGTAACGGTCGGCCGCGGCCGCGATTTATTTATATAGCCGCCGGCTTGCCGGCGGGGTTTTGGGGATCGCAAAACCCCGCCGGCAAGCCGGCGGCTATATAGAGAGCGGCCACATAGTTTGGCGGATCGACCTACCCGTCCCGCCACCTTCTCCCTAGACTGATCTGTCCCAGTCGGGACGACCGCACGACACCTGGGCAACCGGGTGTCGTTCCGTTTTCCCGCCCGCGCCGCCGGACGGTCCGGCGACGCCCCAGTGTCCGAGGGTCCCGAAGTCAGCGGCCTAGCCGCTGCCCCTCGTCACGGAGAGTTGACCATGGCCAAGAAGAACAAGACGAACAAGTCGGTCCTGAAGCGGATCAAGCGGACCGCGACCGGGAAGCTGAAGCACGGCATCTGCGGCAAGCGGCACTTGAACGCCCACTTCAACGCGAAGCAGCGGCGGCAGCTCCGCGGCACGGCGACCACCACCGGGGCGATCGTCAAGAAGTACCTCATCGCGATGGGCGAGTACTAACCCCCGACTTGTTCCTCACCAACACATCAACACAAGGACATAAGCCATGGTTCGCGCGGGAAGTGGGAAGACGACGGCGCTCCGCCGCAAGCGGCACCGCAAGCTGACGAAGGGGTTCCGCCTCAGCCGGCACAACCTGTACCGGCAATCCATCTCGACGCTGCTGCGGGCGCGGGCGTACGCGTTCCGCGACCGCCGGGTGAAGAAGCGGGAGTTCCGCAGCCTCTGGATCGTGCGGATCAACGCCGCCTGCCGGATGCGGGGCCTGCGGTACAGCGAGTTCATCCACGGGCTGCAACTGTCGATGGTGATGCTCGACCGCAAGAGCCTGTCGGAAATCGCGATCCACGACCCGGCCGCGTTCGACCAACTCGTCGAACTGGCGAAGAAGGCGATCAAGAAGTAACGCCGGCCTGAAACGAAACGAGCCGCGACCCGTAGGTCGCGGCTCGTTTCGTTTCAGGCCGTTGGCTTACCGCCGGAACGGGTTGCCGCCGCTCGGTGGGCCGCCGCGGCTGCGGTCGCGGTCGTTGCCGCGGTCGCGCCGCTCGTCGTCCTTGCGGTCCTTCCGCTCCTCCTTGCTCGACGGACCGTTCTCGCCCCGCGAGTTGAACGGGTTGCTACCCGGCTGGGCGGCTTCGCCCCGCGTGTAGGAACTGCCACCGCTCGGCGGGCTACCCCACGGGCTGCCGCCCGGCGGGCCACCCCGCATGTCGCGGCCGCCGTCCCGCCCGCGGGGGTCGCCGCCGGGGGGCACGTTACCGCCGAAGTCCGGTTGCTTCGGGGCCAGCGACGCGAGCGTGAAGTTCGGGTTCTTGAACTTCAGGTACTCCTCGGCCGTCAGCAGGCCGTCGGCGTTCGCGTCCATCGTCACGAACTCGGCCGACTGCCGGCCGTCCTTCCGCCACTCGTACATGCCGACCTGCCCGTCCTGGTCCGTGTCGAGGCTCGTGAACCACCCCGGCAACTCCTTCGGCAGCTTCCCGTACCGCAGGACGAGCGGCTTCGGCTCCTCCTGCGGAACCGGCGGCCGGCCGTCGCCGCCGGGTTGGCCCCAGTTCGGTTGGCCCCAGTTCGGTTGCCCCCAGTTCTGGCTCATCGAGTTCTGGTCGTTGCCGCGGCTGGACATCCGGGCGGTCACGTACACCCGGTACTCGGCCGTGTCCATGAACCCGTCGCGGTTCGCGTCGTACTGCTCGAAGCTGCCCCGCAGCCGGTCGGACTGCTGGGCCTCGGCCGCGCTGATCCGGCCGTCCTTGTCCTGGTCGTACCGGGACATGAACTGGCGAATCTGATCGTCGCTCATCTGGCTCGGGTCGCTGCCGCCGGGCGAGCCGGGGAACCCGCCGGGGGAACTCGGGAACCCGCCCGGCGAGCCGGGGAACCCGCCCTGCGGCGTGACGCTCGTCGTCGTCGGCGAGGGGGACGATCCGGGCGCGCCGAACGTCATGACCGTCGGGCTGCCGCCCGGCCCGCCGCGGCTCGACCGCATCGTCTCCATCCGCTTGGCGAACTGGTCGCGGTACTGGTCCTTCGTGATGACGCCGCTCGTCGGCATCGGCTCGCCGCCGAACCGCTGGGCCATCGCGTTCGTCTGCTCGCGGGTCTGGGCCGGGATCCGGGAGTAGTCGAGCGAGTCGCCGCTGCCGCCGTAGGACGCCTGGAGCCGCGAGAAGCTGCCGTCGGCCATGGCGCTCGGGTTGAACCCGCCGAACCCGCCCGGCGTCATCCCGCCGGGCGACGTGCCGAAGCTGAACCGGCCGCGGTCGCCGCCACGATCCCCGCGGTCGCCGCGATCACCCCGGTCGCCGCGGCTGCCGCGGTCCCCGCCGGGGAACCCGCCACCGGACGGCGGGAATTGGCCGCTCGACGTGTCGGGATTCACGCTCAACGTCACGACCGCGAGGCCGACCGGAGCGAGCAGTTTCAGCAGTTTCACGAGCCGCATGGAGCGGACCCTCGGACGGATTTTCGTAACGGTATACTAGCCTTCCGGCGGCCCGGCTGTCACGGCGCTTCCGCGCAGCTATCATCCGGCCCTCATATTCCGTAAACGGAAAACGCGCCCTCATGGGACAACCGTTCGAGATCGTCCGTCCCGCCGCCCGCCGCGGGCCGTTCCGGGCCGCCGTGCTGGACTTCGACGGGACCACGTCGCTGTTGAGGGAAGGCTGGGCGCGGATCATGGCCGAACTCGGCCGCGACCACCTCGCCGACGCGCAGCTGGTCCGCGAGCCGGAGGCCGAACTGCTGGGCTACCTCGAGCGCGAGATGCTGATGCTGAGCGGCAAGCCGAGCATCTTCCAGATGCGGCGGCTGGCGGACGAGGTTTCCTCCCGCGGCGGCCCGACCCTCGACCCGGACGCGATGCTCGTCGAGTTCCTCCGGCGGCTGACGGCGAACATCGCGACGCGGATCGACGACCTGAAGGCCGGGGCCGTGCCGACGGCCGCGTGGACCGTCCCCGGCACGCACGCGCTGTTGGACGAGTTGCTCCGTCGGGGCGCGAGCCTGTACCTCGTCAGCGGGACCGACCGCGGGTTCGTCGAGTCGGACCTGGAGTTACTCGACCTGGCCCGGTACTTCGGCCGGCACGTCTACTGCCCGTCGATCGACACGCCGAACTTCAGCAAGCGGGACGTGATCGCGGCCCTGTTGCGGGACGAGGGGTTCGCCCCGGCGGAACTGCTCGGCTTCGGCGACGGGTACGCGGAGACGGTGGAGGTGCGGGCGGCCGGCGGCGTGGCCGTCGGCGTGGCGAGCACGGAACCGCCGGCGCGGCTGAACGACATGAAGCGCGAGATGCTGATCCAGTTGGGGGCGGACGTGATCGTGCCGGACTACCGCGACCACGCGGCGCTGTTGGCATGGCTGTGGGGCGAAGATTAAACGGGTTCGGGCGCGGGAATTAAGGCACTTTCCCACCGAACCGCCGCTCGCCGGGGGGCGTAGGGTCGCTATAAGATTCCTTCCGGCCCACCGATCCCGCGGAAGTTGCTCATGGCGTGGCTGACGAACCCCCAAGTCCTCATCGCCGGGCTGCTCCTGGCCCTCTACCAACTCGTCGCCGCCCTGCCGTGGCTGCGGGCCATCGACCCGAAGGGGTTCGACCGCGGCTTCCGGAACCCCGTGTCGCTCAGCTACGCCGTCCTCGCGCTCGTCGCCGCCGGCCTCGGGTTCGCCGCGTTCCTCGGGTACACCGGCCAGAGCACCAGCCTGACGCTCTACGGCAAGGTCTACGGGGCCGTCCTGCACCTGCAACTGATCGTCGGGGCGTTCATCCTCATCCCGCAACTGCTCGCCATCGTCTTCCCGAAGACCGGGGCCGTCGCCCTCGCCGCGTTCCGCGAGGGCTGCCGGCAGCCGATGTTCTGGCTCATCGGCAGCTTCGCCGTGCTGCTCATGGCGATCGCCATCGTCACCCCGTACTTCACGTTCGGCGACGACTACAAGATGATGAAGCAGATCGGGTTCGACATCACGAAGCTGGCCGCCATGCTGTTCGGCATCCTCGCCGCCAGCATCTCGATCAGCGAAGAGATCGAGGGCCGGACGGCGATCACGGTCATGTCGAAGCCGATCAACCGCCGGCAGTTCCTGTTCGGCAAGTTCCTCGGCATCCTGCTGGCGTGCGCCGCGATGACGCTCGTGCTCGGCTGGTTCCTGAACTGGGCGCTGCTCGTCAACCCGGCCTACGACAAGATCAACGAGGCGTCCGACCCGCTGGCGGAACAGGCCCGCGTGTCGATCGTGCCGCCGATCAAGGCGGCCGTCACGAGTTCCATCGGGCAGGTCTTCTCCGAGGGGGCCGGGCAGTGGCTGGCCGACACGGTGGCGCACTCCGTCGGCCTGGTCAACGGGTTCGGGCAGGTCATGATCCTGGTGGCGATCACCGCCGCGCTGGCGACCCGGCTGCCGTTCGTGCTGAACATCGTCATCGCGATGATGGTCTACTTCCTGGGGAACCTCGCCCCGGTCGTGGTGAAGGTGACCGGCACGATGGAGGCGACCGGCGAGGGCGGGGCCGGCGTGAGCCTGATCCGGTTCTTCGGCCAGCTGTTCGACACGTTCCTGCCGGCCCTCGACTCGTTCAACATGAGTCCGGCGATCGTCCGCGACACGCCGCTGGACCTGTGGGCGTTCACCAGTTACGTCATCTCCGTGTTCGGGTACGCGACGCTGTACACGACGATCGCGCTGCTCGTCGGCCTGCTCCTGTTCGAGGACCGGGACCTGGCGTAAGCCCCTGACTTCCGAAGTCCGGCATCGACTTCGGAAGTCGAGTCACGCGGGGACACGAACATCATCCGCACACGCCCCATCTACCCCCTCGACTTCCGAAGTCGAAGCCGGACTTCGGAAGTCGGGCGATCTCGTCCGGCCGTTCCGATTATTCCGCCCGCGCCCGCCGGGGAACCGGCGGTTGACCTCCCCGCGGCGGCGGTACGTCTGGTAGGCTGAACGGAGATTCCTCGCCCACTTCATCCGCGTTCGCGACCCGTACCGAGGCCCCCCGTGGACGACGCACCCTCCCCCCAGCCGACACCCGACGCCCTCGCCGCATCCCCCGGCCACGCCTGGGCCGCCCGCCTCGCCGCGACCCTCGGCGCGGTCCTGCTGGCCCTCACCATCCCGGTCGTGTACCTGTTCGTCGACCTCCTCGTCGCCCGCGGCCTTGTGCCGGACTACGCCGACCTGCCCGCCGGCAAGCAGGAAGCGTTCCGCCAGGAGTGGGACCACTCGCTCGGCGCGAACGCGGACATCGCGAACGTGCTGGCGAAGGTCCGGCCCGCCGACACCGAGACGAAGGCCGACCCGGTGCAGCACTGGCAGTGGCGGTGGCAGGCCGTCACGTACCAGATGCTCGCCGACCGCGTCGGGCAAGAGGCCGCGGACGCGTACCTCGAACTGCCGTCGAACGGCGGACAGGCCGTGCCGACCGGCCGGCGGCTCGGCGTGCTGTCCCTGCTCGCCCGCGAGCGGCCGCGGTGGACGACGACGTTCCTCGCGCCGCTCGCCCGGTCCGCCGGGTGGAGCTGGAAGCCGGACGAGAACGGCACGAACACGCCGTACCTCGGCGGGCTGTTCGTGCTGCTGTTCCTGATGACGGCCGGGCAGATCGCGCTGGCGTTCGCCGCCGGCCACTGGGCCGCGGCCGCCGGCCTCGCCGCCGCCACCCGCCTCCGCCGGTCGGTCTTCGGCCACGCCAACCGGTTGAACCAGGTCGTCGTCCGGCCGCAGACCTCGGAGGAAGTCGCGACGCTGCTGACGACCCGGCTCGAAGTCCTGGCCGAAGGGCTACGCACGTCGCTCCTGTACGGGTGGCGGCTGCCGGTGCTGGTCGGCCTCGTGCTGCTCATCCTCGTGTCCGTGAACGTCGGCGTCGCCCTCTGCTTCCTGTTCCTGGCGGCCGTCATCTGGTTCGCCGTCGGCCAGTTCGCCGCCCACTTCAGCCGGGACGGTCGGCTCGCGTCCCGCCGGGCCGAGGCCCGGCTGTCGCAGATGCGGGAGTCCGTGTCCATCCTGCAACTGGTGAAGTGCTACCTGATGGACCGGTTCAACCAAACCCGCGTGGAGCGGCAGCTGACGGACTACTCGCGGGCCGAGTGGCGGCGGCTGCGGGGCGAGGCGCTGTCCCGCCCGGCCGTGTCCGCGGCCGCCGTCCTCGCCGGCGTCGGCGTCCTGTACCTCGCCGGCCGGGCCGTGCTCCTCGGCGACATGAGCGTCGCCGGGCTGGCGGCGAAGCTGTTCGGGATCGGCGTCCTCATCTGGGCCGTCGGCGTCTGGACGCGGGTGGCCGTCCGCGCCCGCCGGGCGGCCGTCGCCCGCGGCGAGATCGCCGAGTTCCTGAACCGCCGCACCGACATCGGCCAGACGATCGACGCCGAGTTCCTCCAGCCGATGGAGCGGAAGCTCGAAATCCTCGAGCTGAGCATGCGGGAGCCCGGCAGCGGCCGGATGCTGCTCGAGAACGTGACGATCAACGTCCCGGCCGGGGCGCGGGTGGCGGTCGTCGCGTCCGACCCGGAGGAGAGCCACACGCTGGCGTACCTGCTCACCCGGTTCCTCGACCCGACCGGCGGCGAGATCCGCATCGACGGGAAGAACACCCGGTGGGTGACGCACGAGTCCCTCCGCACGCAGGTGGCGATGGTGATGCAGCAGAACCTGACGTTCAGCGACACGGTGGCGAACAACATCGGGTGCGGCGACCCCGGCTACACGCTCCCGCAGGTCATCGAGGCCGGGAAGATGGCCCACGCCCACCAGTTCGTCCAGCGGCTGCCCTACGGGTACGAGACGCTGATCGGCGACGGCGGCGTGGTGCTGCGGCCGGGGGAGAAGCTGCGGGTGGCGCTGGCGCGGGCGGTTTTGCGGGACCCGTCGGTGATCGTGGTCGAGGAGCCGGAACTGCCGATGGACGAGGACTCGCGGGTGCTGCTGGACGACGCCTACGAGCGGCTGGCCGGCACGCGGACGCTGCTGTTCTTCTCCCGCCGGCAGTCCGTCCTGCGGCACGCGGACCGGGTGGTGATCCTGCACCGCGGCCGCGTCGTGGCGGCCGGCAGCCACGAGGACCTGCTGCGGACGAACGACCTGTACCGCCACCTCCTGTTCAAGGAAATCACCGTCCCGACGGCGGCGTGAGCGGCCCCCTCCGCGGTCGGGAGTATTCCCGACAACGGGCCAAAACATTCCGTGGCCGCCGGCCCGTCGAACTACCATAATCTACCTGCCCGATCGCCACCCCCGGTTCGCCGGGCGTCCCCACTGGCACGGCCGTTGCATCCCGTGACCTGACCCGTCCCACCCGGACGGTGGGGATCGCCCGTGGCCCTCCGCGTTCTGATTGCCGACGACAACCGCGACGCCGCCGACACGCTGGCCGAGCTGGTCCGGCTGTGGGGCCACGAGCCGACGGTCGCCTACGACGGCGCGGCCGGCCTGCGGCTGGCCGCGGAGACGCGGCCGCACGTCCTGCTGTTGGACGTGAACATGCCGCTTTTGAACGGGTACGAGCTGGCCCGCCAGGTCCGCCGGGACGCGGGGCTGGCCGGGGCGAAGCTCGTGGCCCTGTCCGCGTACTCCCACCCGGACCACGTCCGCCGGGCGGAGCAGGCGGGGTTCGACACGTGGCTGGTGAAGCCGGCCGCCCCCGACGAGATCGAGAGGTACTTGGCGATGATCGACCACATCAAGGAACTGGCGGAGAAGGCGCAGTCGCTGGCCGAGCGGAACGCGGCGGCCGCCGCCCGGACGGAGGCCGTGGCCGGCGAGACGAAGCAGCTGCTCCAGGAGGTGAAGGAGGACATCCGCGAGGTCAAGGCGGACGTGCAGGAGATCAAGGAGGAGCTGAAGGAGGTGAAGGACAAGGTCAACGGAGCCGGTTGACCGGTCCGCGCCGGGCGCGGCCGGTCAATCGGGCATGCTCGTACATGGGCCGGTCGCAAGCAGCGATGAGCCGCCGTACCTCGGCCATCTCTTCCGGCGTGAGACGGTACTCCCACAACTCCCGGCAGTCCGCGAGCACTCGCGGCGACAACCACCGCACGATGTCCGGCCACAGTGACCGGTGGCCGTCGAACAGGTGCTCGTAGAACGACACCCCGGCCGGGTTCCACAACTCCTTGGCCGGCTGCGAGAGGCACCACTCGGCGAAGCCATAAATCCGCCGTAACGTCTCCGTGTCGCCAGACTCGTGGGCCGTCCGGACGCGGGGCAGTAGTTCAAAGAAGGCGCTGTAGGCGTTGAAGTCCGGCCGCTCGGCCTCGCGCCGCAGGTCCGGGAACAGAGCTAATACCTTTCGCCGCCAGTTGGCCACGCTCTCACCCCCGTCGCCCGCCGCTCGCCGGCACTCAGCGGTCCCGACCTTCGACTCTCGGCACGCCGTCAACCCATCCGGCGATCCGGAACTCGCCGTTGGGCCGCCGGGCCGCGGGCGGAACCCACGACTCCGGCCAGTCCTGCTCCGACCCGCCGTCCATCATCCCGACGCCGGGGCCGACGACCACCCGCCACCACCCCGGCGACAGGCTGCCGATTACGCGAACGAGCATCGCCATACCAACTCCTTCGCCGCGGGTAGACCATCTCCGTCACGACTTCGGCTTCTTCACCACTGTCACCGGCACGTCGTTCTTCTGCTTCTCGCCCGGCGTGCTGCGGCCGGCGGCGATCAGACGCTCCAGCAACTTCGTCAGCCGCTCGACCTCCGCCGGGTGCGCGGCCGACACGTCCGTCGCCTCGGCGAGGTCGGCCGACAGGTCGTACAGGTGCGGCTTCGCCGCCGCCACCGGGCCGTTGCCCGGCCCCAGGATCAGCTTCCACTTGCCGGACCGGATCGCGAACACGCCGGTGCTCGCCTGGTGGACCACCCCCTCGTGGACGGCCGCGTCGCCGCCCCGCAATAGCGGCAGCAGGCTCACGCTGTCCTCCCCGGCCGTCGCCGGCAGCTTCTCGCCGAGCACGTCGGCGAGCGTCGCCAGCAGGTCCACGGAGCCGACCGTCTGGCCGCAGGTCGTGCCGGGCTTCACCGTGCCCGGCCACCGGACGACGAACGGGACGCGGTGGCCGCCCTCCCAGGCGTCCGCCTTGTACCCGCGGAGCGGGCCGCTGGGGAAGTGCCCCTTCGCCTCCAGGTCCTTCGCCCCGATGTACGCCGCGCAACCGTTGTCGCTGGTGAACACGACCAGCGTGTCGTCCGCGACGCCGGCCGCCTTCAATGCCTCCAGCACCCGGCCGACGACCGCGTCCGTCTGCATCACGAAGTCGGCGTAGGCGTGCCGGATCGCACTCTTGCCTTGCCATTCCTTCGCGACGGCGATCGGCGTGTGCGGCGCGGTCAGCGGCAGGTACAGCAGGAACGGCGTCCTCGCTTTCGCCCGGTCCGCGATGATCGAGCAGGCCCGGTCCGCGAGCGCCGGCAGCACGGCGTCCAGCTTCCACCCCGGCAGCGCCGGCCCCTGGAGGCTGGCCTGGTTCTTCGCGAAGTCCGCGGCCGGTTGCAGCGTGGACGGGACGCCGACGGTCCGGTCGTTCTCGATTAAGCAGTACGGCGGCCAGTTCGGCACGTCGGTCCCGAAGTAGGCGTCGAACCCGCGGGCGGTCGGGCCGCCGGGGATCGGCTTCGCGAACACGGCCTTCCAGGTGGCGACCTGTTCGGGCGTGGGTTCGGTCTTCACCGTGCCGCCGCCGCCGGCCTGCCCGCCGAGGCCCTGGAAGTGCTTCTTCTGGTCGGCCGCGATGGGCCAGTCCCACCCGAGGTGCCACTTGCCGACGCACGCCGTGTGGTAGCCGTGCCGCTTCGCCAGCCCGGCGATCGTCAGCCGGTCCGGGGCGATGAGCGGCGGCCCCCAGACGCCGACGATGCCCTGCTGGAGCCGGGTCCGCCACGGGTAGCGGCCGGTGAGCAGGCCGTACCGCGTCGGCGAGCAGACGGCGGACGCCGCGTGCGCGTCGGTGAACCGCAGGCCGTCGGCCGCGAGCCGGTCTATGTGCGGGGTGGGGATCTTGCCGCGGCCGGGGTTGTAGCAGGCCACGTCGCCGTACCCGAGGTCGTCCGCGAGGATGACGACGACGTTCGGCGTGGCCGCACACGCGGCCGGCATCTGCCCGAGCGCGAGGAACAGGGGGAGGAAGAATCGGGACACGGAACGCCCTCAGCCGGAGTTCGCGTCTGGGCCTCCGCCCAAACGCTCCGCCACCAGGCCCATCCGGGCGGCCAACTGCTCCCACCGCCCGATGACGGCGTCCAGGCGGTCGAGGAGGTGATCGAAACGCTGGTCTTGTCCGTCCCGCGTGTCGAGCGCCCGCCGGGCCTGCTCGAGCTGGCGGGCCGCCTCCGCGAGTTGCCGCGCGTACTGCGCGTCCTGTTCGTCCCGCTGGTCAAGCCCCCGCTGGGATTGCTCGAGCTGGCGGGCCGCCGCCGCGAGCTGCCGCTCGTACTCGGTGAGGTTCCGCTCGGCCGCGGCCTCGTCGAGTTCGGCGGCCGTCGGCGGGCGGCTCAGATCGGGCACGTCCACCCAGCCGCCGCAGTGCGGGCAGTCCGCGACGCGGCCCTGCTCGTCCGCGGCCACGTGGAACGGCCTGTCGCAGCCGGGACAAGTCACCTCGATCCGTGCGTCGGTCATGGGGAGGCCCTTCGTCGGTGTGTGGCCGATGCCGGCAGCGGGGTGCGGGAACGGATGACTCAGCGTATCGCCCGCCGCCGGCGGACGCAAAAGTGAAACCGACGATCCCGACGAGAAGTGGTTGCAAAAAGCACGGGGCCGCGGGCATGTCGCCTGCGGCCCCCGCGATGGTTCGGAAGTCGGTCTACACCTTGTCCACCTGCCAGAACTCGAGGTTGTCGATCTTCACGTCGCGGCCCCAGAACTGGACCTTCACCGTGATCTTCGGCGTGTCCGTGTCGTCCTTCGGCATCACGATCTCCAGCACCTCGCCCTCCGTGCCGGCGAACGCCCCGTCCCGCAGCCGGACCTTGTCGCCGCGGTCCAGGTCGATCTGCACCTTGATCTTCTTCGGCCCGCCCTTGATGTTCGGCGCGTCCTTCGACGACACCTCGTTGCCGAGCATCCGCTGGACCTCGTAGTCCGTCATCGGGGCCGGCGGCTTGTTCGGCCCGCCGCCCACGAAGTCGCCCACGCCGGGCGTCTCGCGGAACAGGTACAGCACCGCGTCGTTGAACTCGACCTCGGCCATCAGGTAGCCGGGGTACTTCTTCCGCTCCTTGACGACCCGCTTCTCCTTCGTCACCTTCTCGCCGTCCTCGTTCTTCTTCGTCGTCTTCTTGATCTCCGTGATCCGCTCGACCGGAATCACGATCTGCGCGACGTACTGCTCGAGCGACTCGACCTTGATCTTCCGCTCGAGCCGGGCCTTGATCGAGTCCTCCTGGCCGCTCGCCACCTTCACCACGTACCACTTCTTGTTGCTCGGCTCGCCGGTCGGCGCGGCCGCGGCGGGGGCCGCCTCCGGTTCCGGGTCCGCGGCGGCCTTCGCCTTCTTCGACCGCGACGGCTTCGCCGGGGTCGGCTCGGTCGGCGGCTCGACGACGCCTTCCTCGACCGCCTCGGCGGCGGACGCGGCGGGCACGGCCGGCGCTTCCTCGATGGCGGCCGCGACCGGCGGCGCGTGCGCGGCCGTCGCCTCCTCGACCGGGTCCGGGGTCGGGTCGGCCGCGGGTTCGGACGTGGGTTCGTCGGCGGTCGGGTCGGCGGGGGCGGTCGTGGACTCTTCGGTTGTCATGATTCACCGTGGAACTGGCCACGTGGCGTTACCACGGGCGCGACAGGCCGGTCACGTCGGGCTTCTTGACGTTCGGGTTGGCCTTCGGCAGGATGCCGAGCAGGTCCGACAGGAACCAACCCCAGAACAGGTCGATCACCAGCAGGAACAGCGTCAGGATCAGCGTCGTCACCAGCACGACGATCGTGTCCTGGATCAGCCGCTTGCGGGACGACCAGGACACCTTGTTCATCTCCGCTTCCGTCGCGATCAGGAAGTCGGCGAACGTCGGGATGTTGATCGCCCGCCACGCCAGCCACACGACCGCGAGGGCGAGGAGCAGCGGGACGGCGAACTTCTGGTCCGTCAGGGCGGTGAAGTTCGGCAGGCCGAACGGCAGGCGGAACACGAGGTCGCCGGAGCCGAGCATGTCGTGGCTCATGATCGAGTAGACGCCGCTGAGGCCGACGATCAGCAGCCCGATGAGCGTGTACTGCCGCATCTTGCGGCCCTGGGACCGCTTGTAGCTGTTCGTGTGGAACCAACCCTGTTCTTCGAGGGCGTGCATCCAGTCGATGCCCCGCGGCCCGGTGAGCAGGCGGAACAGGCCGAACGCGAGCGCCGCGGCGACGACGGCGGCCGGGATGTCGCCGAAGTTCAGGCCGACGGCCCGGACGACGAAGAAGAACGTGAACGCGGCGGCGATCATGAGGCCGATGCCGCCGCGGAGGCCCTTCGGCGGGTTCGCGCCGGCCAGCTTCCCGCCGACGTAGGCGAGGCCGCCGATGACGGCGAGCTGCGCGACGACGCGGACGAACGCGGTGACGAACGTGTTGCCGAGGCTGACGTTCTTGAGCAGCATCGGCACGCCGTACCCGGCGAGGACGATGCCGGCGAGGACGAACGCGGCCCCGACGACGCTGCCGACGAGCAGTTGGCTCTTCGCGCTGGCGGGCGGCGTCTGGGTCGCCGGGGGTTGTACGGCAGTGGTGGCCATGGTCCTGTGGTCCGTCCTGGGGCTTCCGGCCCGACCGCTCCCGCGGCCGGTGCGAACGGTTGTTCTAGGTCAAATGCCCGCCATAGGTGGGCAAAAACCCCGCGGACCGGGGGCCGCGGGGTCGAGCGGAGTCTTCGGAGCAGGTGCGGCAGGAATCGAACCTGCAACCTGCGGTTTTGGAGACCGCTGCTCTGCCAGTTGAGCTACGCACCTGTGACAGTTGGTAGTTGTTGGTTGGTCGTTGTTAGTAAAGACAACGGACGCCGCGGGGGACGAATCCCGCCGCGGATTCCGACTACCAACCGTCAACTACCAACTGCCAACTACTTCTTCTTCTCGACCGGCGTGTCGGCGAGGATCTTCGTCACGACGCCCGACCCGACGGTCCGGCCGCCCTCGCGGATGGCGAACCGCAGGCCGTCGTCCATGGCGACCGGCATGCCGTCCATCAGGTTGACCGTCACCTTCACGTTGTCGCCGGGCATGCACATTTCCACGCCCGCCGGCAGCGCGATGCTCCCGGTCACGTCCGTCGTGCGGAAGTAGAACTGCGGCTTGTACCCGGTGAAGAACGGCGTGTGCCGGCCGCCTTCTTCCTTCGACAGCACGTAGATGTTGGCCTCGAAGTTCGTGTGCGGGGTGATGCTGCCCGGCTTCGCGATGACCTGGCCCCGCTCGATCCCGTCGCGCTCGATCCCGCGGAGGAGGACGCCGACGTTGTCGCCGGCCATCGCGTAGTCGAGCGTCTTCTGGAACATTTCGACGCCGGTGATCGTGGTCTTCACGTTGTCCTTGCGGAGGCCGATGATCTCGACTTCGTCGCCGACCTTGCCGCGGCCCCGCTCGACCCGGCCGGTCGCGACCGTGCCCCGGCCCTTGATGCTGAACACGTCTTCGACGGCCATCAGGAACGGCTTGTCCTCTTCCCGCGTCGGGATCGGGATGTAGCTGTCCAGGGCGGCCATCAGCTCGTCGATCGACTTCGCGCCGGGGCCGCTGTCGTTGCCGGGGTTTTCCAGCGCGTCCTTCGACTGGCCGCGGATGATCGGCGTGTCGTCGCCGGGGAAGTCGTACTTCTTGAGCAGTTCCCGAATCTCAAGCTCGACGAGTTCGAGCAGTTCCGGGTCATCGACGGTGTCGCACTTGTTGAGGTACACGACGATCTTCGGCACGCCGACCTGGCGGGCGAGGAGGACGTGCTCCCGCGTCTGCGGCATCGGGCCGTCGTTGGCGGCGACGACGAGGATCGCCCCGTCCATCTGGGCCGCGCCGGTGATCATGTTTTTGATGAAGTCGGCGTGGCCGGGGCAGTCGATGTGGGCGTAGTGCCGCGTGGCCGTCTCGTACTCGACGTGCGACACGGCGATGGTGACCGTCTTGTTCGCGTCCCGGACGGTCCCGCCCTTGGCGATGTCCGAGTAGGACTTCACGGCGGCCAGCTTCTTGTGCGCCTGGCGGGCGAGGATCGCGGCCGTCGTGGTCGTCTTGCCGTGGTCGATGTGGCCGATCGTGCCGACGTTGACGTGCGGCTTGGTCCGTTCGAATACACCCTTCGCCATCGCTCTTCTCCGAAGTAGTTGACCCGTGGAGGCTGGTCGTCCTGGTTGTGTTGGCCGCCGCCCCACGCGGTGGCCGCTACCCGCCTTAGTGAACGGCTGTCGATCCGGTGGCCCGGTAGACCCGTCGCCGCCCGCGCTCAGTCGAGAGAGCTGCTGATGGGGCTTGAACCCATGACCTCCTCATTACCAATGAGGTGCTCTACCACTGAGCTACAGCAGCGAAGGAGGGGTAATGCTCCCGCGGCCGGTTTTATCGGCCCTGAGCGTCTTACGAGGGGCTTGGCCGTTCGGCCAGAGCGGGCGATGGGATTTGAACCCACGACATCTTGCTTGGAAGGCAAGAGCTCTACCGCTGAGCTACACCCGCCTGGGGAAGTTGGTAGTTGACAGTTGGTCGTTGGTAGTCAGAACCGTGGTTTTCACTACCAACGACCAACTGTCAACTACCAACTATTGGGTAGGGAGGGATTCGAACCCCCGAACTCCGAAGAGGCCAGATTTACAGTCTGGTGCAATTGACCGCTCTGCCACCTACCCGTGAATGCCCTTCGGCCAGAGCCAGCTGTGGGACTTGAACCCACGACCTACGGTTTACAAAACCGTTGCTCTACCAGCTGAGCTAAGCTGGCGGGGATGAGCCGCCGGACTGCTAGAGTAGGCCCCGCGCCCCGCGTCAGCAAGGGCAAATCGCGGCCGGCGAGCCGAGCGGCGTAAGCCGCCGGGTGAGTCGCCCGACACCCGGCGGCTTACGCCGCTCGGCTCGCTAAGATCGTCGCCTCCCCCGAAACGGACACCCGCGACGGCGTGAGGGTTCGCTCACGCGTCCAACCACTCCAACCGCCGGGGCCGGAAGTTCAGCGTTCGCTTCGCCTTCGCGTTCGACGCGCCGCGGAGCCGCGTGCCGTAGTACACGGCGTCTTCGCCGAGCCGGTCCCGCGCCTCCCGTTCCGCGAGCCGCGGCGGCGGCGGCGCGTGGACCCGCCGGGCGAACGCCGGCAGCCACCGGGCGACCGGCAGCGGGTCGTCATCGACGACGTGGTACACCCCGGCCGGGGCCGTGAGGGCGGCGACCGTCGCGGCCGCCGCGTCGTCGATGTGGACCCACGACCAGACGCCGCCGCCGTCGCCGATGATCGCCAGTTCCTGCTTGCGAACTTGGTCCGCGGCCGCGCCGGCCGGGTCGTACCACGTTCCCGGCCCGTAGAAGAACCCGTACCGCAGCGCGACGCCCTCGATGTCGTCCGCGGTCAGCACCCGCGCCTCCAGTTCGGCGTAGGCCCGCGCGCTCGCCGCCACGCGGGGGCTGGCGTCGAGGGCCAGGCCCTCGGACTCGTCGGCCAGCCCGTCGCCCGGCTTCAGGAAGAAGCCGCTGGCCTGCTGGGCGTACCGCCGCACGCCGGCGGCCCGCGCCGCGCGGTGGAGGTTCCCGCCGCCCACGAGCCGCAGTTCCCGGTCGCCGGCGGCGGCCGCGGCCATGTCCCGCGGGTGGGCCGGCAGCGCCGTCAACTGGTCGATGACGACTTCCGCCCGCGCCTCCCGAATCGCGCGTTCGACCGCCGGGGCGTCGAACGCGCTGACCCGCGCGACGGCCGCCCCGAGGCCGGCGAGGGCCGCGGCCCCGGCGTCGGACCGGGTCATACCGGTGACCGCGTGGCCGTGGCGGACCAGTTCGGCGATGAGCGGCCGGCCGATGGCCCCGCTCGCGCCGGCGACGAAGACGTTCATGGTGAAACCTGCCGATTGGGGCCGTTGTGAGAAGTGACGGCCCGCCCGGTGCGGGCGGGCCGGGGGGCGGCTTAGATCAGGTTGATCGTCACGTCGATGTTGCCGCGGGTGGCCTTCGAGTACGGGCAAATCTGGTGCGCCGCGTCCACGATCTCGCGGGCGACCGCCGGGTCCAGCCCCGGCAGGCTGACGTTCAGCCGGGCGCGGAGGACGTACCCGCCGGCGTTCGTGCCGAGGTCCACCTCGGCATCGACGGCCCGGTCCGCCGGCAGCGCCACCTTCTTCTGGGCGGCGGCCACGCCCATCGCGCCGAGGAAGCAGGCCGACCACCCGGCCGCGAACAGTTGCTCCGGGTTCGTCCCGTTCCCCGGCGCGCCGGGGGACGTGAGCTTGACTTCGAGCCGGCCGTCGGCGCTGCGGCTCGCGCCGTCCCGCCCGCCGGTGGTGTGGGTCTTCGCCGTGTACAGGACTTTGTCGATCGCGGTCATGACTGGCACTCCTTCGGAGAAAGTTGCGAATTGCAACTGACGGTCTATACCGACCTGTCACTTGCGTTTTGCAACTAAAGTTCGGATTCGCCGAACCGGGCGGCGGCGTTCACGGCGCGGGCCGCCACCCGAACAACGCCCCGGCCTTGATCGTCGCCGCGACGGCGGCCGGGACCAGCCCCTCCCACGACGGGTCGCCCCGCTGGAGCCGGGCCAGCACGTCGTGCGTGTCGATCGACAGGAACGCCGCGTCGTACCCGCGGACCGGGACGACCCGGCCGAGGTCGAGGAGCAGGTCGCGGAGGTGCTGCCAGGGGGCCGGGACCGGCACGTCCGCGGCCGTCCGGACCCGCCCGGTGTCCGGGTCCCGGGTGGGGTGCGCGTACACCGTCACGGACCGCTTGAACAGCCGCCCGATGGACTCGAGCGCGCCGCCCGGCAGGTCGCGGTGGTGCGCCTCGTCCAGGAGCTGCCGGAGGGCCGGCAGCGTGACCGCGATGCCGACCGGGGCGTCGGTGGACCGGGCCAGGTACTCGGCCAGCTCGTGGGACGCCCCGAACCGGGAGACGAGTACGTCGAACCCGAGGGCCCCCAGGATGTCCGCCCGGGCCAGGAAGTCCGGGTGGCCGACCGCGTGCTCCGGGTCGAGGTCGCGGAGCGTCATCTCGGCCAGCACGACGGGGCCGGCGGCGCGGACGCCCGGCACCCCCAGGAACTGGTCCCGCGCCCGGCCGAGCAGGTCGGCGGTGAGGTTCGTGACCGGCCGGAAGGTACACCGCTCGACCAGGACCGGCCGCTTGCGGAGCACGTCGGCCGGCTGCACGACCTCGCCGGCGGCCGTGAACAGGGCGGCGTCCGTCAGCCCCTGCTCGACCAGCTCCAGGGCCAGCAGCCGGTGGTCCACGCCGGGGAACGCCGGCCCGGACAACTTGATCATGTCCACCTCGACCCGCGGCCGCGGCAGGTCGTCCCGGAGGGCGGAGATCAGGTCGGCCGGGTCGCCGCGGCGGAAGAAGGCGGCGTGGATCAGGTTGACGCCGAGCACGCCGAGCGCCTCCTGCTGGCCGGCCGGGGCCGGGTCGAGCAGGTGGGCGTGGACGAGGACCTCGGACGGCTCCTCGTGCGGCCCGCCCTGGAACCGGACGCCGAGCCACACGCGGCCGGGGCCGGGGTTGCGGTGGCCGCCGGTCGCCACCGTGTCGGCGAACGCGAAGAACCGCTTGGCGTCCCCGCGGGCCGGCCCCAGCAGGTCCCGGAGCGAGGCGAACTCGTGGGCGAGCATGGCCGCCAGCCGCTCCCGGCTGACGTACCGCTTGGTCGGCCCGTAGTGGGCGTCGCTGACGGCCATGTCGTAGGCCGACACGGTCTTCGCCACCGTCCCGGCCGCCCCGCCGGCGGCGAAGAACCACCGGGCCACCTCCTGGCCGCCGCCGATCTCGGCGAGCGCGCCGTACGTCGAGCCGTCGAGGTTGAGCGCCAGCGCCTTCTGCCGCGTCCCGAGGGGACCGTTCGCGGACATGACTGCCTCCCGTGCGAGGGCCGGGCGTCGCCCCGGCGGGTTGCGGGCCGTACAGGAAAAGGTGTTGCGTCGTGCGGATCGAAGTCGGGTTCGGAAGAGGGCCGACGAAGTGGGCGGGGTTCGCCTCGTCCGGCTACCGGCTGGAAGTGTTGTACGGAACGGCGGCGGCGACGCCGTTCCCGTGGGCCGGTGGTGTTACCGCCGGTTCGGGCGGGCGGCCAGCGCCTCCCCGGCCGTCCACAGCGCGGCCCCGAGGAGCACGAGGTCCTTGAGCACGAACTGCCCCGGCATCGCCGACAGGGCCGGGAACCCGCCGAGGCTCGGCTCCCAGACGCCGGGCGTGGTGACCAGGAACGTCAGCGTGGTGACGAACATCCCGGCCGCCAGCCCGCTGCCGACGGCCGACGCGGTCGGCGACACTGGCCGCAGGGCGATGAGCAGCCCGACGACGATCTCGACAACGCCGAGCAGGGCGGCGAACGCGGTGACGCTCAGGATATCGTAGGCCCAGCCCATGAACGGGCTGTTGGCCACCAGCGGGAGGATGCCCTCGGCCTCGTAGGCGGTGAACTTCATCCCGCCGATCCAGAGGAGGACGACGACCAACCCGTACCGGGTGGCGTGCGTGCCGACGGCCCGCAGCTTGTCGCCGACGGCCCCCAGGTCGAAATCGGCGGGGCGGGTTTGGGTCGTGGAGGGCACGTTCTCGATGGCGGTCATGACTCGGACTCCTTCGCGTGGCTTAGTTGCGAATTGCAACTGACGGGGTATAGCGGGGGCCAGGGGGCGTCTTGCAACCGAATCCGAACTTTTCCGTCATGCCACACCGGAATCGACCCCCTTGAGGCCGCCGTTTATACTGAGGGGAATCCCGGAGGGCTGCCGATGCCGATGCACGACTGGACACGGGTGAAGGCCGGGATCTACCACGCCTTCCACACGTCCTGGATTCAGAAGATCCACGAGGAGTTGTTGCGCCTCCTCCCCCCGGATTACTACTGCCTACCGGAACAGCAGGCCGCCGGGTTCGGACCGGACATCCTCACGCTGAAGAATCGAGACGACGAAAGCTCGCCCGGCGGCACGGCCACGGCCACGCGACCGAAGACGCGGTACACGTTCGAGACGGACACCGAGTTCTTCCTGCGAAAGAAGCGATCCGTCGTCATCCACCACACGACCGGCGACCGGATCGTCGCGATGATCGAGATCGTTTCCCCAGGCAACAAGAACGCCGCCCACGCCATTCGCCAGTTCGTGGAGAAGGCGAACGAACTGTTGCAACAGCGCATCCACCTACTCATCATCGACCCGTTCCCGCCGAGCAAGCGGGACCCGCACGGCATCCATGCCGCCATCTTCGAGCAGGTCGAGGACGACCCGCTCGCGCTGCCGCCGGAGAAACCATTGACGTTGGTTTCCTACGAGTGCGACGACCGCGTGCGCGGCTACCTCGAACCGGTCGCCGTCGGCGACGAGCTGCCGGACATGCCGGTCTTCCTGCTGCCGGGCCTGAGCATCGACGTGCCGCTGGAGCGGACGTACATGGCCGCGTGGGACGCCGTACCGAAGCGGTGGCAGGACGTGGTCGCGCCGCCCGCGCCCTAGTCCGCCGAGTCACCGGCGAGCGTCGCCAAGCCCGCCGGCGCGACGAACTTACCCGGCGGCTTACGCCGCTCGGCTCGCCACGCGATCCCCCTCGTCATTTCTTCCCCATTTTTCAAATCCCTTCCCATACCCCGCGAATAGTACAACGACAGACATTGATGTCTCTTTGCTGCCGAGGCTCCCCCATGCGGTTCACCTACCGATCCGGCGAACGCCCGCTCGCCGGGTACACCGTGAAGCGCGGCGTCGGCAAGGGCGGGTTCGGCGAGGTCTACTTCGCCGTCAGCGACGCCGGCAAGGAGGTCGCCCTCAAGCTCCTCCGCGGCAGCTCGGACGTGGAGCTCCGCGGCGTCGCCAACTGCCTCAACCTCAAGCACCCCAACCTCGTCCACATCTACGACCTCAAGGAGGACGCCCACGGCGACAAGTGGCTCGTCATGGAGTACGTCCTCGGCGAGAGCATGGCCCAGGTCCTCGACCGCCACCCGACCGGGCTGCCGGTCAACCTCGCCGTCGAGTGGTTCCAAAGTCTCTCCCGCGCCGTCGCGTACCTGCACGACCACGGCGTCGTCCACCGCGACCTGAAGCCGGCGAACATCTTCCTCGAACACGGCAGCCTGAAGGTCGGCGACTACGGCCTGTGCAAGGCGATGAGCCTGACGAACAAGCAGCAGACGCGGACCGTCGGCACGGTCCACTTCATGGCCCCGGAGATTTCCAGCGGGTCGTACACGAAGTCGATCGACATCTATGCGTGCGGCGTGATGCTGCACGAGATGCTGACTGGCAAGCTCCCGTTCGACGGGGAGAGCGACGCCGAGATTCTGATGAAGCACCTGACGGCGACGCCGAACCTGGACGGCGTGCCGGAGCCGTTCAAGCCGGTCATCGCGAAGGCGCTGGAGAAGAACCCGCTGAAGCGGTACGCGACGATGGTAGAGATGGCGAAGGCGGTGGACGCGGCGTACCCGACGAACCCGGTCGTCCCGCCGCCGCCGCTGGCGAAGTCGGTCCACGTGGCGGAGGTCGTCGCCGTGCCGGAGCCGCCGCCGATGGCCCCGGCCGTGCCGGTGGCGGCGGAAGTGCCGAAGGCCGTGCCGGTCGCGCCGCCGGTTCCGCCGCCGGTCCCCGTGAAGCACGTCCCCGTCCTGAGGCCGGTCGTGACGGTCCCGACGCCGGAGCCGGGCGTGTCGTACCGCGACCGGCTGACGGAGCTGCTCGGCGGCATGTTGCAGGCCCCGGCCGTGGTCGCGCTCGGCGTCGTCCCGTGGCTGGTCGTCACCCGGACCGGCGACTGGGCGAGCATCGGCAAGATGGGCCTCGTGTCCGTCGCGCTGGCGTGGGCCGTGCTCCTGGCGGCCGGCCGGGCGCGGTACAAGACCGCCGACAGCTGGGGCCGCCGGTTGCGGTTCGCCGGCCTCGGTGTGCTCGTCGGGGCGCTCTCGTTCTGGCTCGACGGCTGGATCGGCCCGACGTTCGACGCCGTGGAGGACGAGTCGCCGACGGCGAATTCGTACCTGTTCGGGTGGATGAACATGCCACCGCGGTCGGTCCCGGTGGCGTCCGGGTACGTGCTGTACTTCGCGTGCGTGCTGGGGGCGGCCCGGTGGTGGCGGATGGCGGCGAAGGACCGCAAGGACCGGTTCAGCCTGTTCCCGCCGTTCGTGGCCGCGTTCTGGGGCGGGGTGCTGTCGTTCCTGTGGCCGTGGCAGGCCGGGACGCTCGAGTTCGGCATCCTCCCGCTCATCCTGGCGACGGTCGCCGTGCAGTGGGTCGCCCCGTGGGTCCCGCCGCCCCCGCCGCCGGCGAAGAAGCTGCGGTGGCGGTCGCGGTAAGCAGAAGTCAGAGATCAGACATCAGAGGTCAGAAGACAGATACGGGTCGGGTTTTCCTGACCTCTGACTTCTGACCTCTGCCCCAGGAGCAAGCCCATGAACCGAGCGCGAACGATGCTGGCCGGCCTGTTGGTCGCGGTGGTCGCGTTCGGCCTCGTGGGGTGCGACGGCAAGCCGCGGCCGCCGAAGACGGCGAGCAAGAAGACCGACAAGCCGGCCCCGCCGAAGGAGGAGCCGAAGCCGGCCGAGCCGCCGACGGCCCCGGAGCCGCCGGCGGAGGCGAAGCCGGCGGACGCCGCGAAGCCGACGGTCGTGGTGTTCGCGCCGCCGATCATCCGCGAGAAGGTGGCCGCCGCGCGGACGGCGGGGGGGCAGGTGGCGCTCAAGCTGCCCGCGATCCGCAGTAGCAAGCCGCACGGCTCGAAGGACCAGGCGCTGGCCGACGCGCTCGGCGTGGCCCGGATCGAGCTGATGAAGCAACTGGAGGCGCTCGACCCGCCGATCCACGCCCGGCCGTCGATGGCGACGATGAAGAACGAGTACGTGAAGGGGGACGTGCGGGAGCTGCCGCTGTCGGAGGACGAGAAGAACCTCGTCAAGAGCAGCAAGCTGAACCCGAACGTCCGGTACGTGGAGATCGACCTGGAACTGACGGAGCACCAGGTCCAGCAGCTGCGGGCGACGGAGCGGGTGACGATCGGCTTCCGCGTCGGCGGCGTGCTGTTCGCGCTGGTGGCGGCCGCGTACGCGTTCCTGCGGCTGGACCAGTGGACGAAGGGCTACCTGACGACGTGGCTGGGAATCGGGGCCGCGGCCGTCGTGCTGGTGGTGGCGCTTGCCGTGTTCGCGTAACCGCCGGGGGCGACGCCTGAGCGGCGGCGGCCCGTCGTTCGGGTGAAAGTAATCACCTCTCGGATCACGTCGTTTTTTTAGCCCCGCTTCGGGGCTTCCCGCGGAACGGTATTAGGCCCGCCGTCCACGGCGGGTGTTGCTTAGCCGGGGATCGGCCGGTACAGGACCTCCGGGATGGGCCGGGCGAACTCCGGGCGGCGGTCCGACATCGTGACGTGCCCCGTCGGGTCGAACGGGACGGCCGCGGTCCGGTACTCGGATTGGGTGATCCGGCGTTCGACGGCTTCCAGCGTCGTAACGATATCGCGGTCCGTGCCGGCCTCCGCCTCGGCGGCCGAGCGGTATTGCGAGTAGTAGTACTCCGGGTCCGAGTACCAGAACAGCCGGAGCAGCGTCCCGGCGTCGGCGTGCGGGTTCGCGACCAGCGCGTGGATCGGCTTCTCCCGGCCGTCCCGCCCCCAGTTCGCGGCGAAGAAGTCGAGTTCCTCCGGGCTGGTGCAGGCCCGCAAGAAGTCTTCCCGCGCCCGGTGCAGCTCCCGGAGGTGCGGCTTCTCCGCGTCGAGCGCGAACCGCTCGTCCTGTTCCAGGTCGCCGGACCCCTGGCCGACGAGCTTCAGAATCGCTTGCCGCCGCCCTTCGGACAACGCCATAGGAAATGCCTCCGTTCCGCCGAACGAGACGGATAAGCTGCCGGGGCCACCTGCAAGACCTTCATGCCGCGCGAAACGAAGAGGGCCGCCCCGGTCAGCTTCATCCGTTGGTTCTGCCTTCGTCGTCCCAGCGAAAGGGCCGGTGCGTTTGCCCTTGAACGCGCCGAAACTCTTCCGCATACGGGCGTGCTTCTTCATCCGTCGATACCGACTCCGGGCACCAAGGCGGGCCGAGATCGACAATCACCTCCGGCACGCCCTCCGAGACTCGCACGATGAAGGAGGGCGGCTCATCATCGTCCGACGGCCAAAGGAAGAAGGCGTCGCGAAGAAGGCCGATCGAGCAACGCATCGGGAGACGAGCCTTCTCGCACGTCTCGTTCTGCTCGACCCGGATCATCTCTCCGAGCAACTCCTTCAACAGCAGACGCTGACACGTTTCACCCGCGCCGACCCGCACGCTCTTGGCTCTGTCGGCAAGGCCGCGCCGGGCCAAATGAACGCAGAATTCCCGTGGAAGACAATCTCTCAGGGACGTAACGACCCGGCAGCGCAGCATCGCCGACCCGCCGTCGAACAATCCCTCCAGGGCCGCCAAACCGAGTGCGTGTCGTCCTCCAACGCGACACAGCATACGCAGGCCGATGTCCCAGACTCCATAACGCGAGGACCGGGCCGCGGCCAGGATTGGCTGCAGGTCGTCGTCCGTCAGCGACTCGGTGGCGCGCTCGCGGTCGTAGGCAGCCAGCGCACCACGAGCCAGAGCCTTTTGTTCAGGGGGACCGTTCCAGCGATCCACCCAATCGCGATACTCGGATGTCGGCAACCCTTCGACCGAGTAGACCGAGTAGACACCCAGGAACTCGGATGCGTCGCTAGACACGAGCATTCCTCCTGTGGCCGAACGACCCCCCTCACCGGCCCGGCGGGGCGCTATGAGCTCCCAGAAACCAATCATGCCCTGCCGGTCAGGTGCAGCGACTAAGCTGGGTTCGGGGGTCATCGGCACAGGCCGGTTTCCCCGAAGCATTTCCCGGTAACGAGTTGCGATGACCTCCCTGGCGTCATCGATCTCTCGGTACAAACCCGTCGCGAGCGTTTTGCTAACACTGCTGCTGTCGTAGGGCAGTCGTGCGGCAAACCCGACGGGGGATGCCTTTCATGGCTAGTTTACAGCAACGGAGCGGGTGGTTCCACCTGCTCTACCGGTTCGACGGCCGGCAGTTCAGTCACGCGCTGAAGACGCGGGACAGGCGGGAGGCGGATGCGATTCGCGGGTCGGTGGACCGCGTCCTCATCCGCGTCCGCAACAAGGAACTCCCTCCCCCGCCGCCGGACGCCGATGTGACGGCGTACCTGCTCGCGGGCGGCAAAGTCGTGGACGAGACGCGCCCGGCGATGCCCGTGCTGACGCTCCGCGAACTGAGCGATCGGTACATCCAGACGCACGGCAACGGGGCGTTGGAGCCAAAGACCCTCGTCATGTTGCGAATCCACTTCACCCACCTGATCCGACACTTCGGCGAGCGGATCGTTGTCGCCCAGTTCACAACCGGGCGTCTCCAGGAGTACGTCACCGCCCGCTGTCGGATGAAAGGCAAGCGGCAACAGCCGGTCTCTCCGGTGACAGTGCAGAAGGATCTGGCCACCCTCCGGGCGGCCTGGAACTGGGCGGTGCGGGGCGGGCTGTTGACCGGGACCTACCCCGGCCGGGCGCTCATCTACCCGAAGACGGACGAGAAGCCGGGGTTCCAGACGCGGGCCGAGATCGAGCGGAAGATTGCCCGCGGAGGGCTGTCCTCAGATGAAATCGCGGACCTGTGGGCTTGCCTGTTCCTGGGCAAAGAGGAACTGACCGCGTTCCTCACGTTCGCCCAGTCGAAGGCTCATCTGCCTCACCTCTTCCCGATGGTGGCGTTCGCTGCGCACACGGGGGCACGCCGGTCGGAACTGATGCGGATGCGGATCGACGACGTGGACCTGGACGCCGGCTCGGCCGTGGTCCGGGAGCGGAAGCGGGTACGGGGGCAGCGGTCCACCCGCCGGGTGCCCGTGTCGAGGTTCCTTTGCGGGGTGGTCCGCGACTGGCTGGCCGTCCACCCCGGCGGGCAGCACCTGTTCTGCCAGACGATCGACGCCCGCGGGCCGCGGCCGATCACCCCGACGACGGCGTACGAGCACTTCCGGCAGTTGGTGGCCGGGTCTGAATGGGCGGTGCTGCGGGGGTGGCACGTCCTACGGCACTCGTTCATCAGCATCTGCGCCGCCGACGGGGTGGACCAGCGGGTGCTTCAAGGGTGGGTCGGGCACCTGTCGGCGGCCACCCACAAGCGGTACACGCACCTCTTTCCGAGCCGCGAGCAACAGATCATCCGCGGGGTGTTCGGCTAACCGGCCGGGCCGGTTTGATTCCCGACGAAACGTGTGGTAATTCCGGTTTGCTCGCTCTGGTCCTTCCCCTCCTCGGCTGCGGTAGCCATACGCCCGGCCTCGCGCCCCGCCTGATCCGACTCGGGCCGGGCGGGAGGCCGGTGGTGCATCCATCAGGTTCTCTCAAGTCCCACATTCCGTTCCCAAACCGAGGACTGACATGACGAAGCAGAATCTCACCCGCGCGAGCGGGGAACTGTTCCGGCGCGCGCCGGACGAGCGGTTCCCCACCCTCGACGCCCTCGCCGCCCACTGTCGGCGGGAGAAGGACGAATCGGCCGACCGCTGGGTCGCGCCCTCGTCGCTCGTGCCCGAACCGACGGCCGATGCGCGGCTCGGTCTGCGGGCAAACACCGACGGACCGTTCGGGCTGAACGACTGGAGCTTCGGCCAACTGTGCGGGCTGGCCCGCGTCGGCAAAGACACGATCAACCGGCTGACCCCCGACACGGCCGCCCGCGCCTTCCGCGAGACGATGCCCGGCGGCACCAAGCCGTTGCAACTGTTCACCCGCGGCGACACCGTCCGGTCGGTCCACGGCACGGCGTACACCCGGCTGCACAACGCCGATCTGGTGGACGTGGTGCGGGAGGCCGCGACCGACTTCACCCCGCCCCAGACCGGATTTAACGGGGCGACCGGCCTCTACTGCGGGGAGCAGGACCTGTTCTGCTTCCTGATCGACCCGTCCGGGTGGGCGGAGATCGACGGGGAGGCGTTCGCCCCCGGCTTCTTCGTCTGGAACTCGGAGGTGGGCAAGCGGAGCGTCGGCATCCAGACGTTCTGGTTCCAGCAGGTCTGCGCCAACCACATCGTCTGGGACGCGGTGGAGGTGATCGACTTCACCCGCAAACACACCGCCCGCGTCGGCGACGCGCTCGGCGACATTCGCAAGCACATCGAGCAACTCGTGGCCAAGCGGGACGAGCGACGGGACGGGTTCGCACGGGTGATCCGCAAGGCGATGACCGAACGGTTGGGCGACGACGCCGAGGCGGTGATGAAGGAACTCGCCAAGCACGGCCTGTCCCGCGGGCTGGCCAAGCAGGCGGTCGAGTCGGTGGGCGGCGGGCGGTTCACCATCTTCGCTCTAGTAGACGCCCTCACCCGGCTGGCCCAGCAGGTCGAGTACGCGGGCGATCGGACGGCGATCGACGTGCAGGCGGCGGCCCTCCTGGCGCTGGCCGCGTAACGCGACGGGCGGCCTTGCCCACCCATTCCAGTCTGCTCTCGACGGCCGCGGCGCTCTGCCGCGGCCGTTCCCATTCCCACCAAACAGGACATCCCGATGAAAGTGTACTCGGGTTCGCGGACGGACCACGGTTGCGTTGTGACGGTGTCGGACGAGGACGGGTGTCGCGGGCTTGACCCGCGGTACGACCTCCGCCGGCACGGCGACGGGTTTGAGTGGGGTTACGCGGGCAGCGGCCCGGCGCAACTCTCCCTCGCTTTAGCGGCCGACGTGCTGGGCGACTACGAGATGGCCGAGGCGATCTACCAGCGGCTGAAGTTCAAGGTCGTCGCCAAGCTCCCGCCCACGGAGTGGACGCTCACGGCCGACGAGTTGTCCCGCGCCATCTGGTCCCTCGGGGTCATCCCGGCGGACTGACGCTACAGGTTCGGCCGGAAGGTTTACGCACCACCGGCCGACCGTCATCGCGATCCGACCGCTGGTCGTACCTTCACCTCCCATCGTGGCCATAATACCCGCCACGTCCGGTTTCGGGATTCTGACGTCCGCTTTCGCTCGTACTTATGAACCGACGACTCGAACCCCAGCGGAAGAGTATTCCGTTGCGGATGAGGTCCGCTCCGAACCCCCGACGAGTGAGCGGTCACGCGGCCTCTCATCGCCGCTGCGGGAGTGGCCGTAAGCCCTCCGCCTGGACGCGGGCCAGTTCGCCGTGGGCGATCACCCACTCCGGGTGCGGGCCGCGGGCGTGGTCGTGCTTGCGGGCCTGGATTCGGCCGAGCCGGCACCACTCGCGGACGGTGTACCGGGCTTTGCCCAGGATTGCCGCCGCCTCGTCCACCGAGTACCAGTCCTTCGACGCCCGCTGCTCGGCGAGCGAGCGGAGGACCGCCTCGATGCGGTCGAGCCGGTCCAGCACGGCGGTCACGTCGTCGCGGGTCACTCGTCTGCCTCCCGGTCGTCGCCCTGTCGGTCGTCCGCGGCGGCGGCGTGCGTGTGAATCCAGGTGTGGGCGAAGTCGAGCACCTTTGCAAGGGTGAGCAAGTCATCCCGGCCGAAGTGGGTGGACTCCCGCCACAGGTCGCCGTCCTTGTAGAGCCGGCAGACGGTGACGTTGTGCCGGTCGCCGTACCGGGATTTGTTCCGCCAGATGTTGGCCTTGATAAAGCCGAGGCGGATGGTGTGGACAGGAGCCTTCGTCATGGTCGTCTCCAGCTACAACAGAGCGACTGGCTGAAAGAGGCGGGTCGAAGAACTCGACCCGCCCAAAACCTGCACTGCTAAACCGCTCAGTACTCGTCCGCCAAATACACGTTGGTGTTCGGGGTTCGCTCGTCGTCGTAATCGGCGTTCGTGATGACCAGCACCTCGCGGCCCCGGCTCAACCGGTACGCCGAGAAGGTCCGATCACCGTTGATGAACGCCTCGTCGTTCCGCTGGCGGTAAACCGGGCACACGTTGCCCCAGTCGTCCGCCCGGTGTCGCGCGAGACAGCGATCGATCTCCCGGACCGCCACGGACTCGTACACCGCGTCCGTGACGTACGTGTCCACCAACCCACAAGCGGCTCGGTGCCGCTCGATGTGGGATTGGCCGTTCTTTCTTCCCATACACCTCCTCTCCAAGCGGGCCGGTTGACAACGCGGGCCAGGCGTTGCAGACTCGGCCCTGGTTATTTGCCCGCCTCGGCCGAATTGCCGGTGCGAGCGTCCGCGGGGCGGCTCGGCCCAGTTCGCATGAGTCGCTCCGTTTTTCCCTTCCCAACACAACAACAGAACAAGCCCTGCTGTTCTTCGCCGGCGGTCCGGCGAGACGGTTGGTGGTACGAGCGCGGGCCGCTCAGCACTCGCGGGGGAACAGCATCCGGGTGCGGCGTCGCCGCCCGTCGTCCCCCGTCGCGTCGGTGATGACCCAGAGCGTGCGGCCGTCACTGATCTTGTGCTCCGAGAAGACCCGCCCGCCCGAGAGCAGCGCCCGTTCGTTCGCCTCCCGGTCGAGGGGGTCCAAGTCGCCCCACTCGCCGCGACGGTGCCGCAGCAAGCAGAGCAAGATGTCCTCGGCCGAAACGAACTCGTGAACCTTGCGGGTCACATACGTCATTCCCGTCTCGAACCGCGGCCGTGCGGGCTCGGAGTCGGGTGGGATCGTGTCTCGTCCCATACACCTCCATTCCAAATGGCCGACGGGCAACGCGGGCCGGGCGTTGCACAGTCGAGCCGGGTTCATCGCTCGTGCCGGCCTCATTGCCGATGCGAGCATCCGCAGGCGACTCAGCCTGGATCGCGTGTGTCGTCCCGCTACACCTTCACCGTCAACCGCATCGAAACTGATCCCGATCCGCCCGCGATCCGGGGCGGAACGACTCCTGTCAAGCCGATCCGATTCGACTTCACTCCTTCACCCACCGCAGGCGGTGGTCTGCCGGTCCCGGCGGCAGGTCGCTGAGCCACTTGATCAGCATCACCAAGTTGACCAACGGGTGGTCGGGCCTGGGGTACTCGACGAAGTCGCGGAACTGGGCGTTGACCTGGGCGTACAGCACCTCGGTCAGGGTCTCGATGGCCAAGTGGTCCGAGACTGACGGGAGGTTCTGGATGAAGTTCTTCGCTTCCATGTCCACCTCCTCAGTACTCGTCGGGGAACAGCACCGTCGTGTGACTGCGCCGTTCGTCGTCATCCTTGGCTTCCGTGATGACCCACAGCTTGCGGCCGTCGTCGAGCCGGTACGCCGAGAACAGCCGACTCCCGTCCACCAACGCTTCATCGTTCCGCTGTAGGTCGTCGTCGCACAAATCGCCCCAGTCGCACCGGCTGTGCCGCGACAGGCAGCGAAAAATGTCCGCGGCCGACACCGACTCGTGCACTCCGCGCGTGACGCACGTTTTCCCCATCTCGAACGCGGTTCGGGGCCGCTCGGGTTGGGGGTGGGTTTTCTGTGTTCCCATACACCTCCGTTTCCAAAGTGGAGGGGAGACGACGAGCCGTTCGTCGCCCCCCTTCCGGGTTATTTGCTCGGCCGGCTGAATTGCCGGTGCGAGCGTCCGTGAGCCTGACCCCCGGCTGGTGCGGGTGGGGCGGCTCGGTTCGAGTCAAAACCGTTGGCTAACCTCAGCCCACTGCGGACCGCGTGGCTCCGCTTGTGGGTGAATTCGCGCGCGAGCGCGGCGACCTGGATCAGGTCGTCGAGGTCGTCGTGCGGCACGAACTCGGACAGCTCCAGCCTCCCCTTGAAAGGGGCCTTCCACCGCCCGAACCGCACCACGCAATCCCCGCGACGCCAGTTCCCGGCGGGGTACACGACGGCTCCGATGTTGCCGACCGTGATCACCTTCTGGGAATTCGGCATCGGACCATCGACGAACTCCAGCCCGCAGCCCTTGCAGAACCGGGCGTGGAGGGAAGCCGGGGGCTTCCTCTGTTTCCTCGGCCGCCAAAAGCGCCATCGGGGCCGTCCATAGCTGACGCGAAACATACACGTTCTCCTTCACATGATTCGGCGGGGCGCTGGCATCCCAGTCGCACCGCCTACGGTTGCCAAACATCCAACGCCCGTTGTTTTTTCGTGCTCCCGGGACCAGGAGCGGAGCAAAACCCGTGTAGGGGAGTTGGGGTCGTTCAGCCCGGCGGCGGGCGTGGCGAACGGATCGAGCCGACGAGGGCGAGCAGCCGGGGGACGGCGGCGAAGTGGACCGGGATCGGCGGCTCGCCGGCGTCCGTCAGGCACGCCCGGAGTCGCTCCGCTTTCTCGCGAGTGGCGGTCACGAGCGTGACCTCGAACGACCCGCCGCGGACGAGCGGCCGGAGGGCCGGCTCGCCGGCGAAGCGACGCACATCGGCGGCGAGCGTGGCCAGGATTCGGTCCCAGCGACCGGTCCCGCCGGCGTCGTTCCGGGCGAACCCCAGGACGCGACGCGATTCAGATCGCTCCGCATAGAAGGTCGATGGCATCCCGCCAGTATCCAGCCCCGGCACGAGGCGACGGAGGTCGTCGGCCGACAGCCGTTCCCGGTTGACGCCGATGAGCCGGCAGAACGCGAGCAGCGCGAAGGCCCGGAGCTTGGCCGGCTCGGACAGCGGACCCGACTGATGTGTCAATTCTGAGCCGATGACCTCCCTCCCACCCTTCGGAGTCAGGTAGAAGTAAGGCCCGTGCCGGTCGAGCGGGGCTTGACCGAGCAACCCTTCGGTGGTGAGCGTGCGAAGGAGTGCGAGGGCGCTGGCGGTCGTGGCTAGCCGGAGGGCCGCCACGGCCTTGAGCGCTTCCGGCGTGGTCAGCCGGTAGCGGGCAACGTGCCCGAGCGCGAGGCGAAGGCGTTCCGGGTCGGGTCGTGGGGTCACGGGTCACCAGAATTCATAGGGGAGTTCGCGGTCGGCGCAGTGGGCGTGAAACGCCTGCACCTGGTCGGGCGTGTAGCCGCCGGCGCACTCGACCACTCGGTAGGTCCGCCCGGTCGCGTCCACGAGCAGCGCGTCGGGGTCTTTGACCCGGAACCCGGCCTTCGGCCGGGCGTCCTCGCCTACCCAATCGGCAGCCTCGTTCGGGCGGCGCTCCCGGTATGCGGCGTACACCGCCCCCAGGTGCGCGTCGTGGTCGCGGTGGTTCACGGCCGGGAGGCGGCCGGCGGTGCTACCGTACACGTTGGCCGCCCGCCGCCCGGCGATGACGACGGCGCTCGGGACAGCCGCACCCGACCACCGCGACCGGGCGAGGTGCGACACGACTTCGGCGTCCGGGTCGGGTTGTCCGGGGGACCACACGAACAGTGGGTCGGTGGCCGGGACCGTGCGGAGGTTGAGCCGGCCCAGTTGGACCCAGTCGCCCCTGGCGAGTTCCCGAAGGCGGTGCCAGGCGGTCTGGTAGGAGTAGCTGTCCGCCCACCAGACGCGGACGAGGTCGTCGAGGGTCATGAGCCGCACCCGGCGGGCCAGTGTGACGGCGATGTCGAGGTCGCGCGGCGTCAGGGTCATTGATCCAACTCCTTCCGCCGGGGCGTCCGCGGGGGAGGCGAGCCGGGAATGCCGAACAGGTCGTCCAGCCCGGCCAGCGGGTCGCCGCCGAGGACTTCGCCGGTCACCCGCGGGCCAACACGGGTCGGGTTCGGCCTGCCGGCGGCCGGCTCGGTCCGCGGCACGAACGCGCCGCCGCCCGGCCCCGGCCAGGGCACCACCCGCCGCCGCCGGTACTCTTGTTCGGGGATGTGGAAGCGGGACTCGACGATGAGGGGCAGGCCGCCGTACTGGGCGTAGCCGGCCCCGCGTGTGACAGTGAGCACGCTGCGGAACGGGTGGTCGGTGGCCAGCAGGATGTCGTTCTCGGACAGCCGCGGCTTCACTTCCTCGCTGAACGTCGCACTCGGCCAGACCAGCTTCCACAGCCACGTCCAGTCCGGGCGGAGGGGGCCGTAGTCGAAGCTCCCCTTCTGCTCGACGGTGAGGCCGCTGCCGTCGGACAGCCGCTTGCGGTCGGCCGACGAGGAGACGGCGAACCACTGGCGGAACCGGCAGTTCGACTCCAGGGTGGGGATCATGTCGAGGTCGGGCTGCTTCAGGTCTTGCATCGTCTGGTTGGCCAGGATCACGCCGACGTTCATGCTCCGGGCGAGTTGCAAGAGTGCCTCCAGGTTGTGGGCGACGACCCGCTGGAACTCGTCGATGACCAGGTACACCTGGCGGCGGTTGGCCGGGTCGATGGTGGCGGCGGCGGTCAGGAGGGAGGCGATGGCCAGCCGGCCGACTTCCGGGGCGATGCCGGGGGTGAGCGTGGACGGGAGCTGGAAGTAGTAGACGCACGGGTCGCGGAACGGGGCGGTGAAGTCCAGGGCTTGTGTTCGGATGTCGGCGTCGCCGGCGTCCGGCCCGACGTTCAGGGCCTCGCACGCGGCCAGTCGATCGAGCACCATGAGCAGGTGGATGCCGGCCGACTTCACCTCCGGCCGCAGGTCGCGGGGGCTGGCCGTGGCGACGGCGTGCCGGGTGCGGTCGGCCAGTTCGCGGAAGGTGCGGACGTTCGGGTGCTTCGTCAGGACGTAGTGCAGCAACGCCCCGATCGCGGAGGTGAAGTACCCGGGGCCGTACCCGGTGCCGTAGAACATGCCCGCGGCGTTCTGGACGTGGTCGGTGCGGGCGAGCGGGTCGAGCCGGTCCCAGAACGGCTGGGTGAGCGGGTTGTAGGCGAACGTGCTGTGGTCGGTCCGGGTGCTGAAGTGCTTGACCGGGACCGCCCGGCCGGTGTGGTTGCGGGCGCGGTCGGCGGCGGCGTGGAGGGTGGCGAGCAGTTCGGCCGAGTCCCCCTTCATGTCGAGCACGACGAAGCTGCTGTCCCCGAACGCGACCATCTGTTCGAGCCACGGGAGCAGGCCGAGCGACGTTTTGCCCGACCCGGAGTCGCCGAGGAAGTGGGCGTGTTCGGTGAACACGCCGCGGGGGACGAGGACCGGGCTGCCGTCGGCCACCGCCCAGCCGAGGTACAGGCTGTCCCGCTCGATCGGGCAGGCGGACCGGCGGACCGCCAGGACGAGCCGCTCCCACTCGCCCGGGGAACGGGGGTCGGCGCGGCCCGCGTCGGCCTCCACCAGCACCGGCAGCGCGAGCAGGGTGGGCACCGCGAACGTGACGAGCAGATCGACGGCCAGATCGGCGACCCAGAACCCGCGGTCCGGGTGATGGGCGTGCGCCCGCGCCACCAGGTAGAGGGCGGCGAGCACCCACACCAGCCGGCCGGTCAGCCGCCGCCAACGGATGCGGAGCAGGCCGGGCGCGGCGTGCCGGTGCGGGTTGTAGGTCAGCCATGAAGTCCACACCGACCGGGCAACCCGCCAGCAGGCGGCGCGGCCGGCCGCCAGGACCGCTTGCCCGCCGCTGACCAGGCTCCAGGCGGCGAGGAAGACGAGGGCGGCGTGCGGGTACGGGACGAACTCGGCCAGGACCGACGCCAGCGGGACCGCCGTCTGGGTGGCCAGGGCGTAGTAGTGCCAGCGGCGGCGGGCGGCCTCCCGCGGGACGCGGGGGACCGGCGAACAGGTGCAGATCAGCCCCCAGTGGGTCATCAGTTCGGCGGCCAGTCCGCCGAGCAGCACGCACGCCACGGTCCGCCACGCGGCGAACGGGATGGGCAGGGAGACGAAACAGGAGACGAACACGACAACAACAAACAGGATGCAGAAGACGGAGTACTGGAACTCGGTCATCCGAAGGCTGGCGAACAGCAGAATGATCGCGGCGACGATGACGTAGCTCAGGTGCTCGCCGGACGGGATGTCCAACAGCCGGCCGAAGCACCAGACGATGACCAGCAGCATCGCCGTGTAAACGGCGGTGGCGACGGTGACCGACCGCGAGGCGTCGGGCACGGGGAACTCGGTGTCCGGCAGGGTGTCGGGCAGGCGGTCCGCTTGAACCGGGTTGCCGGGACTTTGGTGGTACGACTCACGCACGGTAACGGGCCTCCAGGTGATACAGGTCGGGGACGACGGCCAGGTGGACGGCCAGCGTGTCCGGCAACTCGCGGGCGGCGAGCGACTGGCGGATGGCGTCCGCCTTCGCGGCGGTCGGGGTAAGGACGACGAGGCGGAGCCGGCCGGCCTGGACCAGCCGCTCCCCCTCGGGGACGGCCAGCCGGCGGACGACATCGACGCGGCACTTGCGGGCGACGTGGTCGGCCGGGCCGCCCAGATCGACGCGGATCAGTTCGAGCGAGCCGTCGGCATCGACCGCGTACGGGGACGCCCGGAGCCGGGCAGGCAGCCAGGGCAGTCGGTCCGCCAGCTCCCGGCCGGTCAGCCGGTGGCGGCGGCGGGGGCCGGACAGGCAGTACTCCAGTACGGCTGCCTCGGTGGGCAGCGCCTGGGGGCCGAGCGGGGCGGCCCGGTCCTCCCCCACCCCACAGAGTCGCGCCGCGGAGCGGGACAGGACGAAGTAGGTCCGCGAGCCGACGAGCGGGAAGGACTGCAAGCACCCGTCACGGACGAGCCGGGCGAGCACCTTCGTCACCGCGTTCGGCTGAACGTCGGGCAGCAGCGTCGCCCGGACGACGGCGACGGTGGTCAGCCGGTAGCGGGCGGCCTGGTCGAGGATGCGGCGGTCGCGGTCGGGCGGCATGGTCACCACACCTCGTACGGCAGGCCGCGGTCGGCGCAGTCGAGGTGGAACGCCCGCACCCGGTCGGGGTCGTACGCCCCGCCGAACTCGACGACGGCCTGCACCTCGCCGGTGGCGTCCACTAGGAATGCGTCGGGACACTTCTGCCCCCGGCGAGAGGCGGCTATCAGGTCTTCGCCGCGCCACGCCTCGGCCCGCCGGGCGTCGGTGCGGTGGAAGTGCAGGTAGACGGCGGCAACACCCAGGTCGTGAGTGGCCTGGGTCTCGCGGGCGAGTTGCCCCGACGCCCGCCCGCCGGTGAGCCGGGCGGCGTGGGCCGTGGCCAGGACGACTCGACACTCGCGGGCGGGGCGGTTTCGCCACCGGGCCTTGAGCCGGTTCGACACCACTCCGGCGTCCGGGGTCGCGTCGCCCGGCCGCCAGGCGACGACCGGTGTAAGCAGTACGGGGAGCGGGCGGGCGATGACGGTGGCCCGCACCAGCAGCCCCGCCGCGACCAGTTGCCGCAGCCGCCGCCGGGCGTTGGCTCGCTCGCCGTCGTAGTAGTGGTCGGCGGTCTGGCGAAGACTGAGCAGCCGGACCTTGCGGGTGAGCGTGTCGAGGTAGTCCCGGTCGCGGTCGGTGAGAAGCAGGGTCGAACTCACGGCTGGCCCTCCTCGCTCGCGGGCGGCGTGGATGGCAGCGTGAGCTTGCGGCGGCCGCCGGTCTTCTGTGCCGGTGGCGTGGCAGGTGGGGCCTCAGGGAGGGCCGGGTGGTGTTGAGAGGTCGGCGGTAAGGCCGGCGCGGGAACGGTGCCGAGATGATCGAGGAGGGCCGCGCCGAGTGCGAGCGGGTTGTCGCCAGCGAGTGCCCGCGCCCGCTGCCGCAAGGTGGCGGCGACTTCCGGCTGCCCGTCGGCCTCGTACTTTCGAGCCAACTCTTCGAGCCGGCTCTGACACTCGGCTTCCTGCTCGGCGTGAATCGCCTGGACGTGGGAGGTCATCAACTTGCCGAACACGGCGGCCATTCGCTCCGCCAGCCGGTCGTACAGGGCTTGTAGCAACTTGCTCACCGCAGTCACCTCCGCGAGAATGGGAAGAGATCGACCACGGTCAATGTTCTTCGGGGGACGAGACTCCGTAAGAGGACAGGTGGGACAGTCCCGAGAAGACCCATGAAGAAGAAGCGACGCCCCCGCCACCTCGAACCGATCCCGGACGTGCTGAACGCGACACGGGTCGAGCGGGACATCGGGGTCGAAGAACTGGCTCAAGCGGCGGACATGAGCCGGAAGACAGTGCAACGGGCCGAAGCGGGTCAACCGATTTCCGTCCGCTGTGCGGAAGCGATTGCGAAACGCCTGGGCGTCCCGCTGCACTCCGTCTTCCGCGACCCGAGTCCGGCGGCCGTCCCACCGGATCGCGTCTTTCACCTCCCGCGAACGGACGAGTGGCAGGTGGAGGAACTGGGTCCGTGCGTCACAGCCCCGAACGGGCTGCAATACTTCGTCTGCCGGATGAAGCACGCATTCGAGGAGGGCGTGCTGGCCCGAGGGAAGTACTACCTGTTGGCCGGCATCCGTGCGGCGGACCGTTCAAGGCGTCAGCACGAACTCCGGCGTCACCGCGAAGTGTGTCGGCGGGTTGGCGGCCATCCGAACATCGTGCAGAACACGGGTTTTGTCTGCACGCCGGATCAGGCGGGCTGGTGGGTGATCGACTTCTGGGTGCCAGGCGAGACGCTGGAAGAACGGTTGAGCAACCCGTCGCCCTCCCCCATCGACGTTCCGCGACTGGCACGCGACGCGCTCGCCGGGCTGGCGGCGCTGCACGAACACGGCATCGTGTTCCGAGAACTAGCCCCGGCCCGCATCATCCTGGCGGACGACGGCCGAGCCGTGCTGACCGATTTCGAGCTGGCCAAGTTGACCATCGGCGCGCCGACGGTGAAGCCGGCGGTGTGGAAGGACGAACTGTACCGCGCCCCGGAACTCGACAGCGGGGAGATCGACGGCCGGGCAGACCTGTACAGTTGGGCGCGGGTGCTGGCCCGAGTCGTGCTTGGCGAGTTGCCCTCGCCGACTGATACGTCCGAACGGCTGGCTCGGGCTAAACTGCCGAAGTCGGTTCGCAACATCCTGGCCCGGTGCGCCGACATCGAATCGGAGCGCCGACCGGGGTCGGTGCGAGAGGTGGCAACGGCAATTGGGGGGTGGACGTGATTTCGTACGACGCGGGGCACGACCTGCGGCCGAACGGCCGGGCGTCGGCGTGGGAACTTGCCGAGTTCGCCTTCTGCCCCCGCGCGGGGTGGATCGCCCGGCGGGCCGGGCACACCGGCGACACGTTCGTCGAGGACGACGACAGCTACGGTTCGCTCGGGTTCTTGCCGGACTACGACGCGGACGTGCTCCGGGAAGTACTCCGGCGGATGGCAGGACAATTGATTTTCAGCGTCGGGCTGGCCGGCGTTCTTGGCGTCACCTTCTTGGTGTTACACGACTGGGTCTGGGCCGGGTTTCTGTGGACCGGGGTCGGCCTCCTTCTGCCACTGGTTTGTTGGTGGGTCGTCATGGTCCGGCGGTGTTGGGGGGTGTGGTGGTATCTCCGCAAGCACCTCGGCCGCGCCGTCGCCCGCGAGGTGCCGGCCGACCTGAACCGCGCTGTCGAGTGGAACTGGTGGGACTTCCACCGGGCGGGGTTCGCGGTGGTCAAGCCGAAGGCCGCGTACCTCGACCCCACTCTCGACCTGGACGGTCGCCCCTGGCGGCTGCTCGTCCGCGGGTCACTCCGCGTCCCGGTGTTCCGCAAGCATAAGGGCGGCCCGTCGGCCGGGCCGTCGCAGTTCGCCGCGCTGGCGGCGTACTCACACCTGATCGGGGTGTGCGAACGGGCCGAGTCGCCGTTCGGCGTGATCCTGTTCCCGGACCGGTGGACCGTTCTCGTCGTGCCGACCGGCTACAGCGTCCCGCCGACCCCGGTCGCGGTCGAACAATTCCGACGCACGTTGGCGGACGCGAGTCCGCCGGCCGAGCCGTCGAACGCCGGATCGCGGTGCCGCGGGTGCCCGCACGGCGAGCCGCGGGAGTTGGTCACGGATCGTCCCGCTTCGTCGGCCGACCGGAACGGCGGGTGGGACGCCTCGTCGCCGCCCGCGCCGTCCATCCACGTCATCGACGGCCGGTCGGTTTCGCCGCACCCGTCGAACGCGAACAACGGCTCCCGCTACCACAGCCTGTGCGGCGACCTGTTCCGGTGGGTGCCGCCGCACGACCGGGCCGTGCGACTCGCGCTCACCCTGGTCGAGCCGGCCGAGCCGGTCGAACCCGACCCGGTGCCCCAGGTCGTGACCCCGATTCAAGTCGTCGTCAACAACAACTTCCCCGGCTCGACCCACCCGGCCGCCGCGGCAATCATCCAGCCGATGATCGAGACGACGCAAAACCCGGTTCCCTTCCCGGCCGGCCCGCCAGCGGTTCACCCACGAGCGGAGACGCCGCGGGTCGCCCCCGCCGGCACCGACCCGTCGAACAAGGAGGCCTCGAAGCGCCCGGAGGTACCGGACGACGACGAGGCGTTCGGCGCGGGCATCCTGTGAGCGGCCGGTCAGCGGCCGCGGAAGTAGCGGAGCAACCGGGTGACGACCCCGGTCGGTGGCGACGGCGGCGAAACGGGGTCGAGTTCCCGCCAAGCGTACTCGAGTGCGGCGGCCCATTCGCGGTCGGACGCGAACCGCCGGTCCGGGTCGAACGCGACCCCGGTGCCGACGGCGTGGTCGATGGCCGCCCACGCCCGGTCGGTGAGACGTACTCGACCGGCGACCAGGACGCTCGGCGGCCGGTAGGTCTTCGCCTTGACGGCCGCGTACTCCGGCCGGCCGGCCTTGCCGCCCCACCCGTAGGGCAGTTCGCCGGTGAGCATCTCGTACAAGACGACCGACGCCGAGAACTGGTCGGCCCGGCCGTCCACCACTCCGCCCGCCCCCTGGAGTTCGGGTGCCCCGTAGCTCGGGGTGCAGCCCTCCCCGCCCCGCCGGGCGGTCCGCTCCATCGGCCAGGCCGAGCCGAAGTCGATGAGCACCATCCGCCGGGCTTTGCGGTTCGGGACAAGGTTCTCTGGGGTCACGTCGCCGTGAACGAGCCAGGACTCGCGGTGATACCAGTCGAGGCCGCGGGCCAGCCCCTTCACCAGTCGGACGGCCTGGTGCGGGCTGATCGACCGACCGGGGTCGGTCTTCGCCCGGTCGAGGTGAAAGCGGAGCGAATCGCCGGCCACCCACTCGTGGACGAGGACGACCGCATCGGGTCGGTCCTCCCAGGCGAGTACGACCGAGAAGGCGTCGTTCGTCCGGCGGGCGCGCAGCAGGGCGTCGAAGTGCTGCCGGCCGTCTTCGGACTTGGGCAGGACAGTCAGCCGACGGAGCTCCCCACGGAATCCGGCGTGCGGGTCGAAGGCCAGATACCGCGGCCGGTCGGGCGAGCCGAGTTCGCGCAGCAGCAAGAACTCACGGCCGCGAACCCGTTCCATGCCGATCACCGGATAGGTGTGGCCGCGGTGACGGATCGTGTGGCGGGGCCGGCGACGGGCCATCGGCGTCTCACGGGAGCGGAGGTCGGCCCGCCCGCGGGTGTCGGGGCGGGTGTCGGCGGCAACGGGCACCCGACACTCTCGGCGGCAAGGCCGCCGAAGCCCCGCGGATTCGAGTGACGGCACGGCACTTCCACCGGCCGCTCGCGGGGTCGCCGGACGTGCCGTCGCCGGGTCCGTGGGGCGTGGGGGTCGGGTGCCCGGCCCCGAACCGCCGTCCAGGCGGGCGGGGCGGCCGGAGCGTCCAGCGGAGGCGAGGGCCGCGGCCGGTCCCGACCGGCCCGGCCCCGACGCGAGCCGCCGAGGCGAGCGGGAGGCGTTCAAGCCGGGCCGGCGGTGGCCCCCAGGCCACCCCGGCCACGCCCGTCCAGGGCGGCGAGCGTCCAGCGAGCGGCGCGGCCCGGACACCACGGCCGCCGCGTAATCGCGTTCCTACTCGCCGAGAAGGCCCTTCTCGACCATGATCGTCCCGTACTTGCGGATCAACCCCTGGGCCTTGCGAACGGTGTCCTTGTCGAGGTTCTGCCAGTCGAATTCGCTGCCGAGGAAACTGGGGATCGGCCCAGACTGACGGTCCTTGACCTGGTGGGCCATGTGACAGAACGCCTTCATCCCCTCGCGGGAGTCTTCCAGCGCGCGCTTGCTCTGGATGACCGTCAGCGAGACGGGACCGTTCGAGGTGTCCTTGCGGTGCGTCTTCCCGTGGGTGATGAACGCGGGGAGCGTGGTCTTGATCGTCGGCAAGTCGGCCTCGTACTCGACGAGGAGTTGAGCCCGCGCGCGAGCCGCCTTCTGCTTCTCCTCCTCCGCCTTCTGGGCGATCTCGGCCAGCTTCTTGTCGTGTTCGGCCTTTTGGAGTTTTGTCAGGGCGTCGGCCTTAGCCGTCGCACCTTCGGCTTCGATCTTCTTGGCTTCGATGGCAGCCAGTTCCTCGGCTTGCTTTTTCAAGGCCGCTTGCCGGGCCTCCTCGACCTGGGTCAACTCGGCCGTCCGCTCGGCCGCGGTTCGCTGCTCCAACGCGGCCGCCAGCGTGTGTGCGGCGGGCGACCGGGAGGAGGTGGCGGTTTTTGCGGTTTCGACGACGGCCCGGTCCGCGGCCAGTTCCTTCTCGGCCGCCCGGACGGCGGTGAGGAGCCGGGTCATCTGGGCGAGCGTGTCCTCGGCGACAACGACTACCGCGGTCGGATCGCGGTCGGCGAGCACGACGGGGACCATCAGTTGCTGGAACTGCTCGTCCCACCCGGCCCGCTGGCGGGGTGTCACCCGGTCGCGGGTGAGGGCCGTGGCGACCGGGGTCAGTTGGTTCGGATCGGCGGCGAGCTTGCGCCCGGCCTCGTCGGTACGGAGCGATGCGATGCCGGCCTTCCATGCCGCCGCCTGCTCGTCGAACCGGGCGAGAGCCTCGCGAACCGTCTCCCCTTCGGCCTTGAGTGTCGCCACCCGCGCGCGGCGGGCGACCGCTTCGGCTTCGACCTCCGCCCGCCGTTTGGCGTCGGCGAGTTCTTTGGCGCGGCGGGCTTCGGCGGCGGCCTCCTCGCCGCCCGTACCGGGTGCCGATGGGGTCGTCCCGTTCGTGCCGGCCGTTGCCGAACCGGTCGCCGGTGTTCCGGGCGACGGCCGGAACCCGGACCAGAGGTAAGCCGCACCGGTGAGCAGTGCGGACAGCACCAGACCGACGCCGACCGTCATCAGCGTGGCCGGGCGGTTCGTCCGGGGCGGGAGCGGGCTGGTCGGCGGGATCGTGGTCGGGTCAACGCTCATGGGTGGCGTCCCTCCGGCGGGCCTCGGATTCGACAGTTGGGGTTATTGTACCAGTCGCGGTCGTCGGCCGCACGCCGGTCCGAGCGAAGGCCGCGACGGTCACGACCGCGGTCGTGAGTGCGGCGACGACCGAGGGCCAAGCGGAACCGGATGTGGCGTGACCGACCGCATCGACGGCCAGTAGGACGGTCAGCACGCCGCCGAACAACGCGACGACTTCCCCGAGCGTGTTGCGAGCCGGTGCGGACGACCGGGGTGCAGTGAGTACGGAATCCGATGCGGCGTGGTTCTCCGGTTCGGACCAGCCGGCCAGCACGAACTCGCCCAGGGTGAGCGCCGGGTCGGGGGCGTAGACGGGCACGTCCCGCTGGTCGAGAATGCGGTCCGAGGTCTTGTTCGACTCCCAGGTGACGGACCGCTCGACGATGCGCGTGCCTTCGACGATCAGCAGGTGGCGGCGGACCCAGTCCGGGGCGGACTCCATCAGATGGAGAACCCGGGACGGTACGGCCCAGCGTGTGTAGCCCGTTGCGGCGGCGGTCGCGTCGGCGAGGTGGTGTTCGTGTTGCGTCCACCGGCGGTGGTCGGTCGTGGTCTCGACCTCGGTCACGGTGTCGATACGCAGGACGCGACGGCCGGATGGTGAATGCGGCGGGTTGCCCTTCTTCTTCTTGCGCTTGCGGGTCTTGGTCACGGTCCGGCTGAGCGACTCCTCGTAGTAGGTGAACCGGCACAGGTCGGGCCGCGGCCAGTCGATCCGCCCGCAGACGCGGGTGGCGGCGAGAGCCTGAAGCGTCAGCACCACGCCTGCGGCCAACCGGGCAGCGGCGACCCGGACCGCGGTGGTGAGGTCTCCTCCGGGGTCGCCGTTCCGGGCGAGGAGTTCGGCCGACAGGACGTTCTCGGGGGGCGCGAGAGGCGGTAGCGCCCGGCCGAGTTCGCTCGCCCGCTCCGCCCGCACGGCCGGGTCCGGGCTGTTGGCGAGGTAGTGGTCCAGCACGCGGCGGATGAACCGGTCGGCCTCCTCGGTGGCGCGGTGCAACCGGCCGATGTCGGCCCCGTAACCCCGGATGGCATCGTCCGGTGTGGGGTGATCCTGGAACGGGAGTGTGAGTTCCGCCATCAGCGACGCGAAGAGCGTGCGGACGAGTTCGTCCGCGTGGCCAGCCCCGGCCTCGTTCCGTCGGGGTTGTGTAGGTACGGGCTGGCGCGGGGCTACACGCGGGCGGTGTTCGACCGAAGGCGTGGGCGGTCGGACCGGGGTCAGCAACTTCATGGCGGGTTCTCCGTGAGGGACATATATCCCCCGTCACGCGACGGGAGTCGCGCCATGTTACGTCTCCGGGCGGATGGCACGGGGGTCGATGTCGTTGTCCACGGGCGTGCCCGCCGGAGTCCCTCACGCACTCCCGGCGGGTCCGGCGGTGGGCCAACGACGGTCGATGACCTTCCTCGCCGGACGGACATCTGATACGGTTCGCGCTCGGGAGGTTCCGATGGGCAAGAAGAAACCGACGCCGAAGAAGCTCGTCCCCGTGGTGGGCGGTGCTGTCCTTCCGTCCGACTACACGGCGTTCCTCGCCGATTTGAAGACACGGGTCCGCTCGGCCCAACTGAAGGCGGCCGTCGCGGTCAACGCGGAAATGATCCGGCTGTACTGGGACATCGGGTTGGCCATCGTTCAGCGGCAGGGGGCGGCCGGCTGGGGGGCCAAGGTGATCGAGCGGCTCGGGGTGGACCTCCAGACCGAGTTCCCCGGCCAAAGCGGGTTCTCCCGGCAGAACATCTACCGCATGAGGGCCTTCGTCCTCGCCTTCGCGCCCTCGGCCGAAATCGTCTCGCAGCCTGCGAGACAATTCGACCCGCCCCCGCCGTTCCTGGCCGTCCCGTGGTTCCATACCGTCACCATCGTCGAGCGGGTGAAAGACCCGGCGGCCCGCTTGTGGTACGCCGGAGCGGCGACCGAGTTCGGCTGGTCGCGGGCGGTACTCGACCACCAGATCGACACCGACGCCTACGGTCGCAAGGGAAAGGCGGTCAGCAACTTCTCGAAGGCGCTGCCGCCGGTGCAGTCGGACCTGGCGCGTGAGACGTTGAAAGACCCCTACTCGTTCAGCTTCCTCACCCTGGCCGAGGACCACGCCGAGGTCGAGTTGCAGCGGGGGCTGGTCGATCACATCCGCCAGTTTCTGCTCGAACTCGGGGCCGGGTTCGCGTTCGTCGGCGAACAGGTCCATCTGGAAGTCGGCAGCGACGACTTCTACCTGGACCTCGTCTTCTACCACCTGAAGTTCCGGGCCTTTGTGATCTTCGACTTGAAGGCGAAACGGTTCACGCCCGAAGCGGCGGGGAAGATGAACTTCTATCTGTCGGCGGTGGACGACCTGATGCGGCACCCGGCCGACAACCCGTCCATCGGCATCATCCTGTGCCGGGCGAAGAACCGGGTGGTGGCCGAGTACGCGCTGCGGGACATCGAGAAGCCGCTCGCCGTCTCCACCTACGTCACGCAACTGATCGCGTCGCTGCCGGAGAAACTGGCCCACGAACTCGACCCGCCGGACCCGGAACGTCATCGCCCTCAACAGGTTGTGAAACAGGCTCCCGTGAAATCAAAGATAAGGCGGAAGAAGGAGGGTTGATCGGGACGGGTTGATGGTTACGCGAGAAAGCCGTTCTCGCGAAGCCACGGTTCGAGCAGTTGCTCCACGAGTTCCTGCTGGGTGAACGGCTCCTCGCCGGCCAGTTCCCGCTCCAGCGACGCCCGCTTCAGCCCGCCCGCGACCTCCGGCCGCAGCCGGACGGTGACCGGGATCAGGCCGACCGGGGCGATGCCCGACGGTCGGGTCCGCTTGGCCGGCTTCCGTGTCGTCTCGGACGCAACCGGACGGGCCGGGGGCGACTTGGTCCGGTCCGCGGCTCGACTGTTTTCTGGCGGCGATTTCTCCTGGGTGACGAATGCGCGGGCAGCGGCCGGGTCGATGTTCGGCAGGTCGGTCAGGGTGGCGGAAAGAGAACGGCGGTCGGACATCACACCCCCGTTCCGTCGGCGTGGGCGGGCCGCAACGCCCCCCGCCCCCGGCGGCCCGGCAGGGCGATCGAGGTAGCGGCGAGCGGGAGCAGTTCGCGGAACAGGGCGTCCGCCTCGGTGGCGGCGTCGCGGGCGGCGTACCCCATGTCCCACACGAACGCCGCCTGCCCCGGCGCGTCGGCGTATGCCTGGCGGAGGGTGAGCGGGGTGACGGCGAGCTTGAGCCGGAGCGTCTCGGCCGCCACCCGCATGTCCTTGGTGAGCCGGAAGTCGCGGCCGACCATTGACAGCACGGCGACCGCCTCGGGCACGCCCCCGCGGATGTCCTGGGCTTGGCGGACGAACGCCGTGTTGATGGCCAGCGCCCGCGCCTCGAACATGCTCGCCTTGCACGGGACGACGGCCAGGTCGGCCAACAAGAGCAGCGACCGGCTGATTTCCGTCTGGCTGCCCGGCCCGTCGGCGACCACGTACTCGGCCTCGGCGGCGAGCGCCGGCAGCTCCTCGAACACTTGGTCGGCGGTGGCCAGCCGGGCGAGTCGCACGTCCGGGGCGGCTTCGCGGAGCCAGTCGGACGACGACTGCTGGGTGTCGCAGTCGGCGAGTGTGACGCGGCGGCCGTGGGCGGTCAGCCACCCGGCCAGGTTGCCAGCGAGGGTGGATTTCCCCACCCCGCCCTTAGAATTGACGACGGCGATGATCATGGGGGCGACCGTGCCACACCGGGCGGCCGGTTAGCAAGAGGGTATTTCACGCAGCGGCGGACCCGGCCGGCGGGTCACCAACCGACCACGCCCGTAACCCGGCCGCGCGGCCGGATCGACGCGAAGGCGTCCGACCGGGGCGCCTGCCTGTCAGCAGGCTGGCCGGCTGGCATGACGGCCGGCCCTCCTGGTGGACGACCGGCCCCATTGTGGGAAAGGGGGTTGCGGGAATGCCGGCGGGGTGCCAGGGTGCGGGCTGGGTTTAACTCAGTTGAAGTGACGGGCGATGGGCACACAGGCGGCTACCGGGAAACGACACAGGGTCCACCGGGAAACGACACAGGGAACCAGCGGGAAGCGAAACAGCTTTCTACCGGGAAATGACACAGGGAACGGGGTCAGTGTCACGGGAAATGACACAGGTTTCGAGGGGCCAAGTGCGCGGGAACACACGCGAATTCCGCCCCTGTACTCTGGATCAGAAAGAGAAGAAAACAACAACACGGCGGTGGTGAAGGTTCAACGCGAGTGGGAGTCGTTCGCAGACGGCCGGGACGAGATGAACCTGGTCGAGTGCCCGCTGTCCTCGGTCGCCGACCGCTTCCTCGACGGCCGCAAGACGGTGGTCTTCCGCGACGAGGTGTTCGACCCGGAGCGAGGGGCCATGGTGAAGCGGGAACTCGCCGTCTCCGGCAGCGACCGATACGGCCTGCCCACGGCCCGCGACGAGGACGTGCTCCTCGCCTGCGTGCAACTCTCGGCGATCCAGAACTTTGCCAGCCGGGAGGTGCGGTTCAGCCGGTACGAGCTGCTGAAGCTGCTCCGCTGGGCGGACGAGGGGAAGAGCTACACCCGGCTGGCCACCGCCCTGCGGCGGTGGAAGGGGGTGACGGTCTACTCCGACCGGGCGTTCTACGATCACGCCAAGAAGAGCTGGGTGACGCGCGACTTCGGGGTGTTCGATTTCCTGGCCCTGTATGAGAAAGAAAGCTCGCAACGGGCCTCGGCCCCGTCGGTGTCAAAGTTCGTCTGGAACGACGTGTTCTTCGAGAGTTTTCAGGCCGGCTATCTAAAAAAGCTCGACTGGAACCTGTACTGCCAACTCCGCGACCCGGTGGCCAAGCGGCTGTACCGGCTGCTCGACAAGCGGTTCTACCGGGCGAGCGAAGTCACTTTCGACCTGCGGGAGTTGGCCGTCCGCAAGGTGCGGCTGTCCGACACCTACGACACCGCCCAGATGAAGCGGGCGTTGGCGGGCGGCATCCGCGAACTCGAAGCGGTGTGGGAACTGCACCCGCTGCCCACCGAGCAACGCTTCCGCAAGGTGAACCGCGGGCGGTGGCGGGTCATCTTCACGCGAAAGAAGTCTCGTGCGAATCCTTCAATCGCACCCGCACCCGCTTCAGACCTCGCCGCGAAACTGGTGCAGCACGGTGTCGTCGCCACCACGGCGGCGAAACTCGTCGAAGCACACCCGGCCGAGCGGGTCCAAACCGCGGTCGAACTGTACGACTGGTCGAGCCGGTCGGGGACGGCCCGCGGCCCCGGCTTCCTGGTCGATGCCGTCCGTCACCCCGACAAGTACCCGCTGCCGCCGGGGTTCGAGTCGTCGGCCCGGCGGCGGGAGCGGAAAGCCGCGTCAGAATCCCGAAACCGGGCGGAGCGGGAATTGCGGGCGCGGCGAGAGGCGAAGGAGCGGAACGAGGCGGAGGCCCGCTGGCGGGCGTTTACGGCCGTCTGGGAGGCGTGGCCGGCGGGCGAGCAGGCCGCGTTCGAGGGGGCGGCTCTCGCCGCCGCGGTGACGACCAAGCGGGACGGGTACCGTCGGCTGCAACCCGTCGGCGGCCCGCTGTTCGAGGACTACCGCCGGATCGTCCTGCTCGACCATTTCGAGCGAACCGGCGGCGGTCGCTGAACGCCGTCATTGCCTGGTACAACACGACCGCCGCCCGCGCGTCGTAGAGTGCCTCGTGCGACCGGTCAGTGTCGAAGGGTACTCCGAAATGCCGGCAGAGGGTGCCGAGCTTGTAGTCGGCCGGCGGGTCCAGGTGTGGGGCTTCGCGGAACAGCCACGCGGCGCGTTGCAACGTGCAGAGGGTGCGGAAATGCCCGGGCAGGAACAACCCGGCCCGGTCGAACCACGCCCGCAGCATCGCCCCGTCGAATTCGGCGTTGTGGGCGACCACCTGGGCCACCCGGTACGGGCGGCCCCGGACCGGCGTCACCAGCACCGTGGCGTGGCCGCGAAGGAACGTCCCGAACGCCTGCGCCACCTCGGCGGCCGGTCGCGCCTCGCGGCCCCACACCGCCGGGTCGAACCGGCTGTGCCGGACGGGTCGGGAGACCGACACCTTCGCCTCGAACGCGGCGAGTTCCCGCAAGCGGCCGGACACTGCGACGGCGGCCACCTGGATCACCGCCCACCCCGCGTCCGATTCGGCGGTCTCCACGTCTACGAACACGAGTCGGTCTGCGGCGATTCTCACACCCCCTCCGTCAAGATTGATTCCGACTGGGTAGCACGGCCTCGGACCGGATTGCAACCGTTCGGTAAGGTTCTGGTAATCTTCCGGGTCGTACGGTATGCACCCCGAAGTGGTCGGGAATCGGAGGCCCGGCCGCGGCTGTCGTTATCGTCAAACGTGTCGTTCGTCTGCGTGCGGTCTATCCCGTACGCAGCGGGCGGCAGCAGGACGCCACGCAGTCCACGACCACGCCCGGTAATCCCGGCCTCACCAGCCGGGGATAAGGGGACGGCCTCACCAGCCGTCGGGTGGTCGGCCCGTAGAGCCGGATGCACGGAGACGTGCTCGTCCGGTTCGACGGAGGCTCCAGTGAGTAATCCGATGCGGGGTCAAGCTGGCGTTGTAAGTCAGAAGACCCTGAGCCGAGTAATCCACTGGTTCGATCCGATGGCGTGCGTCCTCAAGAGTGGGGGCGACGCGGACAGACTCGACTTCGGTCGAGCCGTTGTCGTTCAAAGCGGGTGAGGCGGCCACAAGCCGCGTAATCCCGCCCGCGGGGGGTCGAGGTCACGCACCTCGTCCAACCCGGCCGGCGTGGGGAGTTCCGAGCCTGGCGACAGGCCGGACCGGGTCGGACCGACCCGGCGACCCTCGGCAAAACCGAGGGCGATGAACAGCTCAACCACGAAAGGCCCGCGAGGGCTTGCCGGTGAGTGCCGTGCGGAGACGGAGCCGAACCGCGAACGACTGACGCCGCAGGGTAAGGGGACGCTTCTACATTCGGTCCCCCGAAATCACGCCGTAACCCGGTGTGCAAACAGCGCCCGGCCCGGAAGGGCGGGGCGTGCGGCGGCGGTCCCACGGGGTAACACCCGTTAGCGACGTGACCCACGGTGCGAAGACGACGACTAACGCGGGAAAGGCTGCGGGAGCCGGGCTGGTCCCCGGTGCCTCGACCTGGTCATCGAGGTGCTTGAAACCCCGTAGTCCGGGAGAGTGGCCCGAGTAGGAGCCGACCGGGAGGTCGGGCGGTCGCCCTGCAAGGCAGTGGTGCGGCCGTTGGTGTGCTCACGGGTGGTGCCGGGCACAGAACCACGACGAAAGGGCTGACGGGCAGTATGGATTGGCGGAGTTGGCGTGCCGGCCGGCCGGGAGGAACCCGGCCGGGTCGGTCCCTGGCAAGGCGCGAGCGGTTCCACGAGAGCCGTCCGGGAGGACGGGTGTCTTGGAACGGCGAACCGGCGGCGGACGCCCGACGTGTATCCACATTTTGGGCGGACCGCCAGAGGTTGTCCGGGCTGACGGGCAGTATGGATTGGGCGGGGCGAACTGGAGGAATGTAGTTCGCCCCGCGGTCGGACGGCGAGCTTGCGTCGGACGTGCCTGGTACGCACGACGACGGTCGCCACCGCGAGATCGGTGCGTGTCGGTCCGGGTTGGTGCCGAGTCAGGTTTCGTGCGGCTTTCGGGGAGTTGTGCCGCGAACAACTCCCCATCCTTGAGGTGTTGTAATCAGCGGAGGCACATGCGGTATCGGGCCGAGGCGACGAGTGTGGAGGGGTTCGTGCAACAGATCGCGTGCTGCTACCTGCGGCACGGCTACATCTTTTATGTAACCGGCGTCGTGCCGGGGCACAAAGACCCGGCGGCGGTCGATGCGAAGTTGGTGGCCAAGTATGGCATCGCCGTGTCCGAGTCTACCCGGCTGCGGCGGAAGCGTGCGGGGCACGCCAATCTCCAACTCATCCGCCACGGGCGGTTCTTCGCGGTTCTGGCGACGAAGGGGGCGCATCCGTTCTTCGCGGAGGAAGGGGAGCGGGTGCGGGATGTCCGCCGGCACCCGATTACCTACGCCGGGTACTCCATCAGCTATCGCCGCGGCGGGCGGACGCGGGCCGGCCAACCCGACCCATCCTGGCACGCGCATGTGACCATCGAGCGGGCCGCGTACTTGGGGCTACGAGCCGCACTGCTGGACCGCGCCCACGACCGGGCCGCCGACCTGGCCGTCGCGTTCTATCATGTCCCGTTCGAGCGGTACGCCCCGGTCCGCCGCCAACTGCTGCTCCTGCTCCGACGGGTGAACGACGTGCGGAAGCAGGCCGGGCTGTCTTCCGTCCCGGTCGAGGTGTTGGGGCTGCGGCGGCGGATCGTCCGGCCGTTCGGGGACACGGCCCCGCCGGCGAGGGCGGCGTGACGGCCGGGTATGTGGTGTTGGGCGCGCTCGCGCTGGCTTACCCGGAGGCGGCCGGCGTCATCCTGCTCGTCCTGAACGCCCGCCGCCTCTGGCGGCTCTTGGCCGGATAATACCAACGACTCGTGAGCTACACGAATCCAGAGGATCGGCGATACGCGGTTGGTGCCTAAGCGCGCAGAGACGCCAAGCCCGCCAAGCCGTTTTGAGGGCAACCGGTGCTGTTGTTGGTCGTGCGTCGTAAACGACCGGCTGAGGATGATTCCCGATAACTCGCAGCGGAAGTCGTCCACCATCGCGTTCCCCGTTACTTGATAAATCTCCGGCTCGTCCGTGCTGGATCGCAGCTATCTCGTTCCCGCATCCCCGCCACGCCGACCGGCGTCGAGCGGCAGCCCGATAGCTCGAAGCAACTGCATCTGAGCCTGGTTGTATTCGACCACGCTCGTCAGGTACTGGGCCTGCGCGGCGGCGAGTGCCTGAACCGCCTGCTGCCCTTCGATGGCGCGCAGGTTGCCGCCGACGATCCCCTTGAAGTTCAACGGCAGCGCCTCGGCCGCGGCGGCGAGTTGGCGGCGGGCGGCCTCGATCTGGTCCCGGCGGGACTTCACCTGGCTGTGGGCGCGGGCGATCTCGGCCAGGATGTCGTCGTGCGTCTGCTCGGCCGTCAGGTTCGCCTGGGCGAGGAGGCTCGACCGCTCCCGCTGGAGGGCGCGGTTGCCGACGCCCAGGTTGCGGAACTCCCAGGCCAGCACCGCGTCGAAGTCCCCCCGGCCGCCGAACCGCCCGAACTCGTTCCCGGTCCCGCCCCCGAACCCGCCGGCGCTGTACCCGACCGCCACCGACGGCACCCACGGCCGCCACTTCTCTTGCCGCAGCCGCTCCAGGCTGGCTTTGACGAGAGCTTGATTCCGCGCCATCTCAGGCCGCTGCGTCAACCCTTGCTCGGCGAGCGCGAGGAAGGGGGTGTCGGGATCGACAAGGTCAATCGCGGCCGGCTGCGTTTCGGCGGTGACAAGTATGACCGCCGGGTCGAGGCGGAGCAACCGCCCGAGTTCGGCGGATGCGACCCGCACCCACTCCTCGGCGCGGCGGGACTGGCGTTCCCGGTCCGCGAGTTCGGCCGTCGCCCGTAGGCCGTCGGCCGGCAAGGTGGTGCCGGCCTTCACCCGGCTCTCGACAAGCCGAACCAGTTCCTTCGCGTTCGCCTCCGCGTCCCGAGCAATTCCGGCCTGCTGGTGGGCGGCCAACAGGTCCAGGTAGGCCAGCCCGACCCGGAGCAGGTTGTCGTTCAGGGCTGCGGCGGTATCGGCCCGGTTCGCGGCCACCTGTTGCCGCTCGGCCAGGCGGGTGAACACCGCGTCCGCCAGGGGTATGCCCATGAACAGGCGGGGCGGTGGCCCGGCCCCGCCGGGGAGCGGGAAGTTGCCGACCACCGGCCCGCCGCCGACGAACAGCGAGTCCCGCCGCACGTCCAGTATCTGCCCGGTCGTGTCCTGGATGCGGCCGGCGTGCGAGTTGTACCCGGCCCCGACGTTCACGCTCGGCAGCCAGAGGGCGTTCGCCCCGTCGAGCCGGGCCTCGGCCGCCCGGAGGCGCTCGGCCGCGAGGGCGATCTGGAGGTTGTTCGCCCCGGCCAGCCGCAGGGCGGTCGGCAGGTCGATCGGGCAGGACTCGGTCGGCGCGGGCAACGGCCCAGGCAGTTTGGCGACCGAACCGGGCACGGCGGCCGAATCCGCCTTCGGCTCGTCGTGGCGGACGGGTCGGATCGGCGACTTGGCCGGATTCGGAAGGGGAGAGACGGCGGCCGGCTGCGGCTTCGGGTTCAACCCGTAGTAGGCCGTCGTTTCCGCGGCGGGCGGACCGGCCGCCGGCCCCACGACTTCGCCAGTCCCAGTCGCGCAGCCGGCGAGCGTCAGGGCGAACAGGGCCGGGGGGAGCCATCGCCCGGAGCAACAATTCGGATTCCGTTCCATCGACTCGACCCCCGTCCGTGAGACGCCGCGCGGACACAACTTGTATCGGCCGCGCGGCCGGGGAACTTGCGAATCCTTCGCAAGCCTGGAAAACCAGTGAAGCTGGAGACGTGAGTCGGCTCGGGTCGCCACCGGCGACCGACACGCCTTGCTCGCCTACCAGCCTACTTCACGACTTCAACTGCTTGGCCGTCGCGGACGCCGTCCTTGCCGTCGGCGATCAGTGTCTCGTCGCCGGTCAGTCCGGCGGTCACCTGCACCCGGATGCCGTCGTTCAGCCCGACGGTCACGTCGCGGCGGACGGCCTTGCCGTTCTCGACGATCAGGACCGCCGGCTTCTCGCCCGCGATCAACACGCTCGCGGGGATCATCACCGCCCCTGGGTGGTCGGCGAGGGTGATCGCCACCGTTCCGAACTGCCCGGCCCGTAGCCCGGCTGGGAGCGCATCCGGCTCGACCTCGACCCGCATCGTCCGGGTCGATGAATCGAGCGCGTCGGCGAGCCGCATCACCCGGCCGGGGATCGTCTGCCCGCGGAGGGCGTCGATGCGGATCGCGGCCGGCTGACCGACGGTCACCGCCGCCGAGTCCGTCTCGGGAACGTCCGCGACCACCCGCACCCGGTCCACACGGGCCAGGGTGAACAGCGGCTTCGCCGGGGTCGTCGTGCCCGAGCGGACGAACGCCCCCCGGTCCACCGCCCGGCGGGTGATCACTCCGGCGAACTCGGCACGGACCTCGGTGTAGGCGTAGAGTGCCTGGGCCTGGCCGTGGGCGGCGGCGACCACCTTTGTGCGGGCAGTTGCCGCCTCGACGGCGGCTGCCGCCTCGACCCTCTTCGCCTCGGCGACGGCCAGGTCGGACTCGACGGACGCCAGGTTCGACTGGGCGGCGGCCTGGCCGGCGACCGCCGCCCGGTACTGGTTCGTCTTCTCGGCCGCCTGCTCCGGGGTGGCCGTCCGCTCGGCCGCCAGCCGCTCGTACCGCTGCGCCTCGCCCTGGCGGAACTTCACCTCCGCGTCCCACTTCGCCAAGTCGGCCTTGGCCTGGGTGATGCGGGTGGCCGCCGCCTTCGCCGCCGCGTCAGCCGACAGCTTCGCGGCCTCGGCCTGCTTCACCTCCGCGTTCGCCCGCTCGATCATCGCCCGCTTCTCGTTCACGTCCTGGCCCAACTCGGGGGCGGAGATGACCAAGAGTAGTTGCCCCTTCTCGACGCGGTCGCCGATGTCGATGTCCCGCTCCTTGCCGTCCGGTCCCTTCACCGGGCCGAGCCGGGCGACGTAGCCGGACAGGTTGGCATGAACGTCGATCTTCTCGAACGGCTCGACGTGGGCCGGCTGGGTTGTCACCCGTTTCAGGTGTTCGCGGACCGTGCGGACCGTGCGGACCCGCACCCCTTCGCCGGTCAGAGACGGTGCTGCCTGCACCGTCGCGGGGTGAGTCGGCTTCCCACGGTCGCACCCCACGCACAGGGTGGTGGCGAGCAGGATGACCAACCCGACCGCGGCGGTCCGGCCGGGGGCGGCCCGGTTTCCTCCAGCCGCGGCCTTCCGGCCCTTGAACAGGACGTACAGGCACGGGACGACGAACACCGTCAGCACCGTGGACACGCTCAGCCCGCCGATCACCGCGCGGGCGAGGGGCGTCGTCGCCTCCCCCTCGTGCAGGGCGAGCGGGAGTAACCCGACGACGGCGGCCAGGGCGGTCATCAGGATCGGCCGCAGCCGCACGGCGCTCGCCTCGAACACGGCGTCGCGGGGGGACAGCCCCTTCTCGGCCCGAAGGCGGTTGGCGAACTCGACGATCAGGATCGAGTTCGTGACCGAGATGCCCACCATGAAAATCACGCCGATGATCGACTGCACGTTGATGGTCGTCCCGGTCAAGAGCAGCACGGCGAACACCCCGATCAGCCCGAGCGGGACGGCGATGAGGACGATGAACGGGTCGAGGAACGAGCGGAACTGGGCGACCATCACCAGGTAGACGAGCAGCACAGCCAGGACCATGCCGAACCCCAGGCTGGTGAACGACTCCTTCGTCCGCGACACCTCGCCGCGGAGCTTGACGGCGTACCCGCCGAGCGACTCGCCCGGCTTCTTCGGGTCGGGCACCGACCAGACGCCCACCCCGCGAACGTCGGCCCCGCGCTTCCCCCACTTCGAGAGCACCCGCTCGATGTCGGCGGCGACCGACCCCACGTCCCGCCCCGGCCCGACGTTCGCGTACACGTTGATCACCCGCGCCAGCGAGACGTGGTTCGCCTCCACCGCCGAGGTGGTCAGCTTCGGGTCGGCCACCAGGTTCTGGAGTTGCACCGGCCCGGTCGCGTCCCGGCCGGTGATCGGCACCTGCTTCAGCGTCTCGAACGACTTGATGTCGGCCTCCTTGTAGGTGACGCCGACGAAGTAATGGTTGCCGCTCTTGTAGTCGAGCCAGAAGGCCGGGTCGAAGGTGGTCGAGCTGTTCAGCACGCTCATCAGGTTCTTGGCCGCGTCGTCCTGGGTGATGCCGGAGTAGGCCATCTTGGTGCGGTCCGGGTCGAGCTGGATGGTCGGGTAGTCGATCAACTCCTGCACCCGCACGTCCACCGCCCCCGGCACCTCCCGGCGGATCAGGTCGCGGAGTTCCTTGGCGATGCGGTACTGCTCCTTCATGTCCCGCCCCTCGACCTGCACGTTGATCGGGGCGGGCAGGCCGAAGTTGAGCGCCGCGGCGACCATGCCGCCGGTGTTGAACGCGAACTCGACGCCGGGAAACGTCTCGGCGAACCGGCCGCGGAGCCGGCTCGCGTACTCCTGGCTGGACACCTTCCGCTCGCCCTTCGGCTTGAGTTGCACCAGCACCGTCGCGTCCATCGGCCCGGAGTTGCTCGTGTACCCGGCGGGCCAGTCGTACAGCACGCCGATATCGACGACAATCATCTCTCGGTCGGCCTCCGGGATGACGGCCTTGATCTCCTGCTCGATCCGCTTGGTCAGCTCCTCGGTCTTCTCGATCCGGGTGCCCGACTCGGCCCGCACGTTGATGACGATCTGCCCGGCGTCGGTGACGGGGAACAGTTCCCGGCCGAGGAACGGGTAGATGAGGAACGACGCCCCGAACAGCCCGACCGCCCCCAGGACCGTCAGCCACCGGACGCGGAGGGCGACGCCGAGCAGCCACCGGTAGCCGGCGAGCAGCCGGGCGTACCCGGCCTCGAACACCCGGAACAGCCGGGCCGGCTTCTTGGCGTGGTCGTGGGCCTTCAGGAAATACGCGCAGTACGCCGGGGAGAGGGTGCGGGACAGCAGGTACGAGGCGAACATGGCGAACCCCACCGTCAGAGCCAGCGGGGTGAACAGGAACTTGCCGATGCCCGACAGGAACACCACCGGCAGGAACACCACCACGGTGGCGATGGTCGCCACGAGCACCGGCATGGCGATCTCGGCCGCGCTGTCCAGCGCCGCCCGGACCGGCGGCTTGCCCATAGCCAGGTGGCGGAACGTGTTCTCGATGTCCACGATCGGGTCGTCCACCAGCCGACCCATCACCAGCGCCAGCCCGCCCAGGGTCATGGCGTTGAGCGACTGCCCGGTGAAGTAGAGCGCGGCGATGGCGATCAGCGCCGACAGCGGGATGGTGAGGGCGATGACCACCGTGGACCGCACGCTGCCGATGAACACCAGCACCATGAGGCACGCGAGCACACCCCCTAATACACCCTCCCAGGCGAGGTTGCTGATCGCCTGGCGGACGAACACCGACTGGTCGGCCACCACGTCCAGGTTCAGCCCGGAGTCGGTCCGCCCCTCCTTCACCGGCAGCCGCGACTGGAACTCGGGGATGCGCTGCTTCACCCCGTCCACCGCCTCGATGGTGTTCGCCCCCGGCCGGCGGAAGATGGGGATGAACACCTGCCGCTTGCCCTCCCAACTCGGCCCGCGGCTGATCCGCACCACGTTCGTCTGGATGGCCGCCGTGTCCTTCACCTCGCCCACGTCGCTCACGTACACCGGCTTGCCGCCGTCCATCTTGACGACGACGTGGCTCAGGTCGTCCACCTTGTGGACCATGTTCGCCATGTCCACCATGTAGTCGCGGTCGCCGATCTTGGCGTTCCCGGTGGGGATCATTAGGTTGGCCCGCTTGATCGCCTGCTGCACGTCCATGAGGGACAGCCCGCGGGCCTGGAGTTTGACCGGGTCGAGGTAGACGTAGATGCGGCGGAGCTTGCCGCCGAACACCGCCGGGGCGACCACGCCCGGCGAGCCGGACAGCATGTTCCGCACGTTGAAGTAGGCCAGGTCGTAGCTCTCCTTCTCGTCCAGCACGTCGCTCGACGCGGCCAGCAGCGCCGTCGGCGTGGGGGCAGCCGGGTCGAACAGCATGACCATCGGCGGAACGGTGCCCGGCGGCAGGTAGTACAGGTCGCTCATGGCGTAGCTCGTCACCTGCGAGAACGCCGTGTTCGGGTCGATGTCGTCGCGGAAGTAGTCCTTGACGACGGAGACGCCCATCATCGTCCGGGACTCTTGATGGGCGATGCCTTCGGACTGGCCGGTCCACCGCTCGATGCGGTTGGTGATGTCCCGCTCCATGATCTCGGTCGGCATCCCCGGATAGAGCGTGAGCACCTGGACGGCCGGCGTCTTGAAGGACGGCAGGATGTCCACCGGGATCATGGTGATCGTGATCCCGCCGATGACCGCCGTGAGCAGGCAGAAGACGATCACCAGGTACGGGTTGAACACGGCCGTGCGGACGAGCCAGCCCGCGCGGCCGGACTCGGGTTCGGCCGGGGAGAGGGGGACCATCGCGGGTTCCGTCGTCGGTGCGTCCATGTCGCGTCCGCCTCAGTTGTGGTCCGGGTACGAGCCGTAGGCGTTCACCACCCGCTCCAGGGCGGGCGGGTCGGCCCGGCCGACGACGACGATGGCGTTCCGGTCGAACTCGCGGACGACCATCGCGTAGGGGCCGGCCGGCGAGTGCATCAGCCCCCGCTCGCGGAGGGCGGCGTGCTGGGCCGGGAAGGACGGCAGGGAATCGCGGGGCAGGACGAGGATGGACACCGGCACGTCCCCGACCGTCCCGCTCAGGTACGCGGCCGGCCGTCCCTCGACCTCCCGCACCCCGGCCCCGCGGACCGCGAACCCGGCGTCCTTCCGCGGCGGGCACCGCACCGGGAACGGCACCCGGCCCTTCAGGTACGCCTCGACCTCGCGGTCGTCGGTGCTGGCGAACTGGAGCGGCTCGCCCCCCGACTGGAGGCGGTCGTGCCAGGACGCCGAGACGGCGGCGAGATCGGCCGACGGGCCTCGGCGACCGAAGTGGCCCAGGCCGCCGACAAGCAGCAGAACCACAGCCGCGGCGGCAGCCACGCCGGAGAGCCAAAACCACGGCCGCACCGACCGCGGTTGCCGCAGTCCCGCCCCGACGAGCACCTTGCCCCACAGGGCCGCGTCGGCGGCGGGTTCGGCCAGTTTCTCGGCGACCAGCCCTTCGAGCCGGCTTTGCAGGTGGAACCACTCGGCGCACGCCGGGCAGCCGGCCAGGTGGTCCTCGACCTCCAGGTGGAGCCGGGCGTCCCCCTCGGAGTCGTGGTACAGGTGCCAGTGCTGTCGGGCTTCGGTGCAGGTCATGACTCACCTCGCTTCCGGGTCGCGTCGGCAGAGGGCGCGAGCGACGCCAAGTGCTCGCGGACGTGCTGGCGGGCGCGAGCCAGGCCGCTCATCACGGTCCCGATCGGCACGCCCAGGATGTCCGCCACCTCGCGGTACTTGAACTCGCCGACGGCGTGGAGCAAGAGGACCGACCGCTCCAGCGGCCGGAGCATTCGCACTCCCCCAGCCAGGTCGGCGTCGCACCGGTCCAGGACGACCTCCGGCGCGTCGAGCAGCAGCCGGTGGACCGGCAGCTCGTGCGGCGGCGACCAGTGGTCCGGGGCGGTCACGTCCGCGGGTTCGCCGTCCCCCTGGTGCTTGCGGTGGCGGCGGTTGGCGTTCTGGATTTCTCGGTGCAGGTAGCCAAACACCCAGGCCGGAAAGTTGGTCCCCTCGGCGTACAGGTCGAAGTCCCGGAAGGCGGTGGCGACGGCGGATTGCAGGATGTCGGGCACGGCGTCGGCGGAGTACGCCATGCGGCGGCAGTACCCCTCCAGCTTCCGCTGGAGCGGTTGCAGGTGTTCCAGGAAACGTTCCGCCTTCGCGGCCTTCGCCACGCGGCCACCTCCGGGGCAGAATCGCCGGCCGTACCCTTCTTGGTAATGTCCGACCCTGGCCGGATTATTCCGACGGGCACGACCATTCCGGCCCGCGAGCGGGGAAATGCGATGCCGGGCGGAAAGTCACGACGGGATCACGATCCCGACTTGAAATGCTCGTCCACCTGACGTTTGAGGTCTGCCTTCGTCGCGGCCGACAGCTTCGCCCAAGATGTGCGGGTGACGGCCCCGTGGAGGGCGTACAGCAAGTTGAGCGTGGCCTCCGGCCTCCGCTGCCGGACCATCAGGTACGCGGCGACGACCCCGACCTGTGTGAGGTCGTGGAGGGTCCGAATGCCCGCCTCGGCCAGCCAAGCCGCCGAGGTCGGGCCGAGGTTCGGAAGTTCGTCGGTCGGCGTGTCGTCATCGGTCATGGCGCAGGTCACACGAACTCGAAGGTGCCGTTCCGGTCGAGGAATCGACGAGCCTGGTGTGGGACATCAGTTTCCGGAAGAGGCGATGCGGCTCGTTCTGGTCGCGGATGCGGGCGTCTCGACGTTCATGTTCGTCACCGTTCGGACAGCGGATGGGAAAGAGGCTGGTTAGTAGTCGCCACTAAGAATCTCGCCGCCGTTGCGGCTGCACAGCGCGCGGTAGTTCTCGATGCTCACCGACGAAGAGACGAAGCGGGACGAGCCGTCCATATTGAGGAACTGTGCCCCCCCTTGGTGGCTGGAGAAGAAGCTGCCCGGACTGTTGTCCGGGTGGTTCGGCTGGAGCGACGTGATGCGGACGTGGACCAGAACCGCCGTCGGGGTGGCCCGCACCTGGAAGCTCGGTTGCGCCGGATTGTAGCGTGGTGCTGTCGGGGCGTAGACCGTCTCTTGCTGCCACACCGGGCCGACCCAACTGTTCGGCGAGAACCGGCTCGTCCGCTCGCCGACGCCGATTGTATTCGACGAGCCGTCGGTAATGTCCTCAACCCGCACTTTGCTGTTCCGGTGGAACACCCCGGTGAACGGCTGCTCCTCGTACCCGAGCGTCCCCAGGCACCCGGCGTAGCTCGACACACTCGCCTGTCCCAACACGGTCAGCGGGCTGGCCGGAGGCGGATAGTTGAAGGTGTTCGGCGGCGTCCAGGTGGTGTTCCCCGAGTCCGTGAGGTTGATGAGCCGCGGGGCGTCGTCACTCGGGCAGACGTAGACCGGCACGATGGTCTCCCGCCCGGCCTTGTTCGCCGGGTCGAGGATCGGCAGGTTCTGGTTGATGGTGCGGTGAAGGTTGTCCTGCTCGACATAAGGGAGGATGTGGTAGAAGAAGCTCCAGCCCGGCGTGAAATCCGACTGCCGGAGCAGGGTGTTCGGGGCCGTGCTGGCCGAGAAGCCCGCCGGAAAGTGGCCGTAGGCCGCGTGGTAACTGTGCAGGCCGAGGCCGATCTGCTTCAGGTTGTTCAGGCACTTCGCGCGGGCGGCGGCCTCGCGGACCTTCTGGACGGCGGGGAGGAGCAGGCCGATCAGGATCGCGATGATCGCGATCACCACCAACAACTCGATCAGCGTGAACCCGGCGAGGCGGGATTTTCTGGACCGGCACATCAGCTTCACCCGTGAGATAGGATGGGCGAACTCGGATTGTTAGTCTAGACTAATTAAATCAGTAGCTTCGACTAAGTCAAAGGCGTTTTTCTGGAGTATGCCGCTGATCTCCGCGAGCCGTATCGGGCGAGCGAGGTGTGCGCTGGCGAGCCGAAGTGGACCTGCGTTCGAGGCCGATCACCAGCGGGCGGTGCGAAATCGAAAGCCACGCTCCAGACAAGGTTCGAGGCGCTTGTTGAGAAAGCTGGGCTGGAAGTGTGTTGGTTGTGGAAAGTGAAGCCCCCACCACCGCTACCGGAACGTGGCGATCTCGTCCAACCGCTTCTTGGCGATCTTCGGCACCACCGCGTCGTCGGCCGGGTAGCCGACCACCAGCAGGAGGAACGGCCGTTCGTGCTGCGGCCGGCCGAGCAGTTCGGTCAGGAACCCCATCGGACTGGGCGTGTGCGTCAGGGTGGCCAGCCCGGCGTGGTGCAGCGCGGCGATCAAGAACCCGGTGGCGATGCCGACCGACTCCTGGGCGTAGTAATGCTTGAGCGGTCGGCCGGTCGCGGTCAGCCCGTGCGGTTGAACGAACACGGCGATCAGGTACGGGGCGACTTCCAAGAACGGCTTGTTCGCATCGGTCCCGAGCGGGGCCAGCGCGTCGAGCCAGTCCTGGGGCGCGCGGCGGGCATAGAACTCCCGTTCCTCGTCCTCGGCGGCGCGGCGGATGCGGGCTTTCAACTCCGGGTCCGCCACGACAACGAAGTGCCACGGTTGCAGGTTCGCCCCGCTCGGTGCGGTGCCCGCCGCCCGCAGACAGTCCTCGATCACCGGGCGGGGCACCGGGCGATCGGAAAAGTGGCGGACGGTTCGCCGGCGGCTGAGTTGCTTGTGGAATGCCGCCGCCCGCAGGGCCGTCTCCTCGGCCGGGTAATGTTGGAAGGCGAGCGGCTCGAACGTCGGTGCGGGCACGATGCTCAACCTCCCCGGAAACGAGGGCGGGATACCGACCGGACCCCGCCCGAAGTCAACGATCAGTCCGGCTTCTGCTTCCACTCGCGCAGGTGGGAGTTGGCCTTGGCCAGTTCGTCGAGCTTGGCCGTCAGCTCGGTTTCGGATTTCGCGTAGTTGAACCGGCAGGTGGTGTTCGCGATGTCGGTCTGGACGTTCGAGAACCCGTCGGCCGGGGTCAGAGCGCCTCGCACGGAGGCGGCGCACCCCCCTCAGGTCATGTTCGGGACGAGCAGGGTGTACGCCCGGCCGTCACTCTCGCCCGGCGCGGTCGCGGCGGACGGGGTGGGGGCCGGCGGCGCACCGTTGCAGCCGGCGAGGGCGATCAGCCCGACGAGACAGAGCGGCTTGTGCATGGAAACACTCCGAGGGATGAAAGGGACCGAAACACGGGGCGTCTTGCCGCGAACCGGGCGGCGTCAGTTCCGCTTCGCGAGCTTGTCGATCTCGGCGAGGAGGTCGGCCGGCTTCGGCCGGTCGCCGAACGCCGTTCCCCGCTTCTCGTATCGGATCACGCCGGCCTTGTCGATGACGAACGTCGCGGGGCGGTTCGACCACTCCGTGTGAATACCCATCTGGAACGCCACGCCGTAGGTGGCGCTGACGGCGTTCACCGGGTCGGCGAGGACGGGGTAGAGGACTTCGTCCGCCTTGGTGCCCACGTCCCGGAGCATGTGCCGGACGCGGTGTGACTCGTGCGGGTCGATGGCGAGGAGTTGGGCGTTCCGCTTCTCGAACTCGGCAACTTTGTCGCGCAACTGCGCGAGTTGGCCGTGGCAGACCGGTCAGGTGTCGCCGTAGACGAACACCAGCACCACCGCCTTCTGGCCCTTGAAGTCGGCGAGCTTGTACGCCTTCCCGGTCGCGTCGGTCAACTCGAACTCCGGGGCCGCCTTGCCGACGACGGCCGTATCCATTTTGGCGAGGTCGTACCCGGCAAGCGTCTTCCTCAACGCGGCGGGGTCTGGCTTGTCGTCGCGGTCGAGGGCGAAGCCGACGTGGGCCTTCACGTCCCGGTTCGCGTCCTTCTCCTTCATCGCCTTCAACTCGTCAGTCGGTGCCAACTTGCCGAACATGCTCAGGGCGTCGAGGGCGTACAGGCGGACGGCCGGCGTCTTGTCCTGCAACGCCGCTTCGAGGGCCGGCTTCGCCTTCGCGTCGGCCATCAGCCCGAGTGCCTGGGCCGCGAACACGCGAGTCTCTGGATCGCCCTTCGAGAGAGCCTCGGTCAGGGCCGGGATCGCCTTCTCGCCGGCCTCTGCGAGTCGCTTGAACGCCGTCATGCGGGCCTTCCACCCGGCGTCGTCGAGCGGGCGCATGTACCCCTTCGGGGCGACCCACACCTTCTCGAACGTGCGGATGATGTCCGCCGGCTCGGGCGGCGGATCCGCCGCGCGGGCATAGGTCGATCCGGCCAGCAGACCGACCAGGATGAATCGTGACACATACGGCATCGTTACGTCCTCCTGGAGGTGGTAGAAATCAGTCTGGGCGAGTTTTTGCTTCGCATCCGTGAGCTACCTCACAGACACGTCACTTGTCGATGATATCGCCTCCCCAATCACGTTCGCTGGTGAGGCGAGTTATGCCACTTTCGCCGAATTCGCCGGCGGTCGGCCGGATCGGCCGACGGGACGGTAATGCACCTCACAGTAGCGAATACGGTGAGTCGGCATAGTGCTCAACACGATGTTCCGAGTGCAGCCGGGCGCGGACTTCGGGTCGCGGACCCGATCCCGACGAACTGTCTGGACCGGTGAGGGAACCTGAGACATGAGAACTTCTCGACGAGCGGCGCTTCTGGTGTTCCTGGCACTCGCGGCCGGTCGCCGGCCGGCGTCCGCGGGCGACGAGCCGACCGCCTGGGAGACCGACTACGCCCGCGTCCGCCAGGCGGCGACCGACAAGAACCTCCCGATCGTGCTGTCCATCGGGTCGGACGACTGCTCGTGGTGCAAGAAACTGCACGCGACGACCTTCCGAAATCGGGAGGTCGCCGAAACACTCGCTCGCGGGTACGTCACCGGCAAGATGGACGCCGCCCGAAACCGCGAACTGGTGCGGGCGCTCAAGGTCGAGGCATTTCCGACCCTCGTGTTCGCCGCACCAGACGGCACTATCCTCCACACGGCGCGAGGGTATCAGACGGCGGACGAGATGGCGGCCGCCCTCCGCCAGACCGAGAAACTCCTCCGCGCGCACCGGGAGAAGGCCACGCTCACGAGCCGGTCTATGCAGAAGTGAACCAAGACAGCGGGTGTCCCGGAATCCGTTGAGTGTGCGGAGCCTCACACAGACGCGACCCTCGGCGGGTCGATAACGACTTCGGCGACTGACGTCGGGGCAACCGGCGGCGGTTCCCGGGCCAGGACGGCTCGGGCGTGATCCAAGCACAAAGGATGTTCCGATGATTCAGAAGTCCCGACTGATTCTCGCCGCCTCACTCGTCGCGGCCGCCGTCACCGGTTGCCGGTCCGATTCGGGGTGCCGCAACGGTTCCTGCGGCGCGGCCCCCCGGTACGCACCGGCCGCGGCGAACCCCGGCTACATGCCGGCCAATCCGACGTACGTGCCGTCGGACGGTTCTGGCTCGCGGTCGCCGGTCGTGCTCCCCCCGGCCGCGGGTGGCTCACGCGGCGAAGGTTCGGGTTCCCGATAACCGATCACGGCGGAAGTTCCCACACGTTCTTCGATGCCTTCGGGTATGGTCCCGTTCGGGCGTCGTTCACTCCACGCGAACGAAAGGAAGGCTCTGATGAAACGCTCATGGAAGTTGGCCCTGCTGATCGCGGTCGCCGTGATGGCGACGGCGGCCGGTTGCCGCTCGACCGGTTCGAGTTCCGGCTCGTCGAGCGGGGGCGGGGGCGGGATCTTGTCCCGAATGACGGAGGGGTCCGGCGGGCGGTGAACGCCCGTCGGGTCATGACGTCTCGTACGAGTCCGTCGGCGGTCGGGTGTCCGTGTACGCCGGACTTTCCGTACCTGACCGCCGACGGGCCGCGATCACCACCGCGACCCCCGTCACAACCAGTTGAATCGCCGGTACCTCGGTCCTCGTGGCCAGCGAGTAGCCCGCCCGCCGAACGGCGTAGCGAAGATATTCCGGGTCCGCGGGCGAGTACCACCAGTCCGTCAGCCCGCCGCCCACGACGCAGGCGACGGACAAAAGGCCGATGACCACGAGGAACGCACCCGAACGGCGGGCGACCGCGCCCGGCCGACGACGGGCGAGGGCTACCGCCGGTGGCATGAGGGCGGACAGCCACAAGAGGTGGAGCGATACCAGTGCCTGGACGGGCGGGAAACAGCCCCAGACCCCGCACAGGGATTCCCCGATATAGTCGCCGGGGATGAGACCGATGCCAACCGATGCGGCAAGGCACCCAACCCAGGCCAGTCCCCCGAGCAAGTGGCGCGTAGTCATCGGTTCCCTTTCGCTAGCAAGGCTGCCACTCACGGAGTCGTGGCGGAAGCGTGGTTCGAGCGGCCGGAGTCGAGTGTATTTCCGCCACCCGGGGCGAGTCTGTGCGTTACCTCACGGATCGCGTTCGCCGTCTCGGCGATGATGTGAGCCAGTTCACCGAACCGCGGCCCACACTCGGGTAGACTTGCCCAACCGAGTCGAACTGAACACCCGTGGGTCACCGACTCACCTCTCGAAATAAGGCAGGATGCCATGACCGAGTATTTCATGACCGAACTCGCAGCCGACACCGTCGCGGTCGTGATCCCGGCCTTGAACGAGGAGCGGTCGCTCCCGCTCGTCCTCCGGGACATCCCCCGCCCGCCGGTCGGGGAGGTGGTCGTCGTGGACAACGGGTCCACCGACTGGACGGCCGAGGTGGCCGCCGCGGGCGGGGCGCGGGTCGTTTACGAGCCATGCCGCGGGTATGGGGCGGCGTGCCTACGGGGCTTGGCCGAACTCGCGGAGCGGTCGAACGGCCCCCCGGACGTGGTGGTGTTCCTCGACGCGGACTACAGCGATCACCCGGACGAACTCGAACTTCTCCTCGCCCCGATTCGATCCAGCGAAGCGGACCTGGTCATCGGGTCGCGGCTGGCGGGGAGGCGGGAGCGCGGCGCGATGCCCCTGCAAAGCGTGTGGGGCAACCGCCTGGCCTGCTTCCTGATGAAGCTCCTGTTCCGTGCGAACTACACCGACCTCGGCCCGTTCCGGGCCATCCGTTGGGACGCACTCTGCCGACTCGGCATGTGCGACCGGAACTACGGCTGGACGGTCGAGATGCAAATCAAAGCGGTTCGCGCCGGCCTGCGGGTGCGGGAGGTGCCCGTCAGCTACCGCCGCCGGATCGGCGTCAGCAAGATCAGCGGCACCGTCGGGGGGACGATCAAGGCCGGGTACAAAATCCTGTCTTTGATCGCGCGGTACGGCTTCGCCCCACTGCGACCGGCCGTCGAGAGCAGCCCGGTGCCCAGCACGGATGCCGTGGAGGTCTCCGTGCGATGACACCTCCGCCCCCCGCGGGCGGCCGGGTAGGAAGCGACCCGGTCGCCCGCTTCATCTCTCGGGCGGGCTTCGTGTCGCTGGTCTGCTACGCCGCCGTGCTCGGGCTGAGCTTTCAGTTCCGGTACGGCGAGGGACACGCGGACCGACCGATCCCTGCGGTCCTCGCGTCGTTCCTCGTCGCGTTCGTCGCGTACCTGGCCGTGGCGCGGCGGTTGCTCGTCCGGCGCGCACGCATCCCTGCAATCGGACCGTCTCACCTCTGGCAGATCGTGGGCTACGCGGTCGCGTTCCGACTACTGCTCCTCCCCTCGGTGCCGATCCAGGAGATCGACTACTACCGCTACCTGTGGGACGGGCAAGTCCTGGCGTCGGGCGTCAACCCGTTCCGGTATTCGGCGAGCCAGATCGAGGAACTCGGACCCGCGCTGCCACCGGAGAGCGAAACGGCGAGGCTGTGGGATTTGGCCAACCGCTCGGCGACAGCGCGGACGGTGTTCGACCGTGTCCACCACCGGGAAGTCCCCACGATTTACCCGCCGGCCGCTCAGGTCGTGTTCGCGACCGTGGCCGCAGTCACGCCGGCCGACGCCTCGCTCGAAACGCACACGCTCGTCCTGAAGCTGTTCCTCCTCGCGTTCGACCTGGGCACGCTCGCCGTGGTGATCGCCATTCTCCGACGGCTCCGGCTTCCCGACTGCTGGTGCGTCGGGTACGCCTGGTGCCCGCTCGTCATGAAGGAGTTGTCGAACTCGGCCCACCTCGACGCGATCGCCGTGTTCTTCACCACGGCCGCGGTCTACGGCTTCATCTCGATCCCCCGGCGGCCGAAGGCCGGCGCGTGGAAGCCCGCCGCGGCCGGCGGGTGCCTGCTCGGGTTGGGGGTACTCGCCAAGAGCTACCCGGTCGTACTCGGCCCCGCGGTCGCGGCGTACCTGCTGGCCCGGTGGGGAAGGCGAGGCGTCTTGCCGCTGGTCGCGTGCGCGGCGGTCGTCCTCGGCGGTTACGCCCCGTTTCTTTCCACGCGTTCGGCGGAGTCGGGGAATACCCCCGTGACAGGGCTGGGCACGTTCCTGGGCCGGTGGGAGATGAACGACTTCCTGTTCATGATCGTTCACGAAAACGTGCGGCCCGCGTCGGCCGGTGGCGGCGAGCGGTGGTTCGTCCTGACCCCGGACGGCACGCGAGTGCGGTGCGTGGCGGCGGTACGCGACGCGCTCGGGGCCGCGGGCGTCTCGGTGACAGAGAAGAAGGCGGCGTTTCTGATCGCCCAGGGCGTAATGGGCTTCGCGCTCGTGGTCTTGGGGCTGGGGTTGGCCATCGGCGTGTACCGCAGGCCCACGCGGCGCGGCCTGCTCCGGGCCGCGTTCCTGACGCTGGGATGGGCCTGGCTGATGACCAGTGCGGCCAACCCGTGGTACTTGCTCTGGGGGCTGCCGCTGATCGCGTTCGCCGGGCGGCGGGCGTGGTGGCTACTCCCCGGCCTCGCCCTCGGCTACTACGTGCGGTTCTGGATGGAGTACCGGGCGGCCGGGACCGAGGAGTCGCTGCGGGCCGCCCACGACTCGTTCGACTTCGGGGTCGTCTGGCTGGAGTACCTGCCGTTCTTCGCGATCCTCGCGGTCGAGACCTGTTGGGCGCGACCGCGAGGCCGCCGGACGGGAGCGACATAGCGTCGGTTACTTCGCCCCGCTGCCGTCGGCCGCCGCGGGCGTTCCCTTCCCGTCGGCCTGCGACTTGGCGGACGAACTCGTTTTGTTCGTCGGGCCGGACGAGTCGGTACAGCCGACGGCGGCCAGCGTGAACAGTCCGATCAGGGCGGCCAGCAACTTGACGCGGAACATGACGCGGTCCTTTCAGATCGAAGTGGGGGGAACTCCCCGGAATCAACACGGTCGCATTCTCGGCTTGTGAATCATTGGCGTCTGTGGGGTAGCTCACAGACCCCCGCGGATGAAGCGCTTACAGTTAGCGAACCGACCTGACGGATCGTGTCGGGCGAACAACGGAGGGCGACAGATGCCGGTTTCCATGCGCATTGCGGCCGTGTCCGCGGTGGTTTTCTTCGGCCTCGCCGGCGTGGGCCGGGCCGGAGACAAGGTGCAAGTCGGCCGGGCGTGCAAGGGCAAGGACCGCCTGGCCCTATCGGCCGTGGACCACTCGTCGTTCGACACCCTGCTCCAGAAGTACGTCGATGACAAGGGGATGGTGGCCTACGCCAAGTGGAAGGCGGCCGACGCCGACGTGAAGGCGCTCGACGACTACCTCGTGGCGCTCGGGTGCGTGGACCTGGCCAAGGCGGCGACGAAGGAGGGACAACTCGCGTACTGGATCAACGCCTACAACGCCGTGACCATCCGGGGCATCCTGCGGGAGCACCCCACGACCAGCATCCGCAACCACACGGCGAAGGCGGTCGGGTACAACATCTGGAAGGATCTGCTCCTCGTCGTGGACAGCCGGCCGGTGTCCCTCGACGACATCGAGCATCAGGTGCTCCGCAAACTCGGCGAGCCGCGGATTCACTTCGCCATCGTCTGCGCGTCGGTCGGTTGCCCGCCGCTGCGGAACAAGGCGTTCACCGCCGACAAGTTAGGGGAGCAACTAGACGAGAGCGCGAAGGCGTTCTTTGCCAACTCGGCCAACCTGAAGTTGGATCCGCGGACCCGCACGGTGCAGATCTCCCAGATCATCGAATGGTTCGGCAAGGACTTCGCGGCTACCACCCCCGAACAACTGGCCGCCGTCCGCAAGCACTTCCCCAAGCCGGACGATACCGCATGGGTCGCCGGGTCGGGGGTGACCGTGAAGTACCTCGACTATGACTGGGCGCTCAACGACCAGTCCCCGGCCCGGAAGTAACCGGTCGGGCCTTTCGTCTCCCGTCCATCGCTATGAGGTGTTCCATGCGCCGGAATCACTCCCGAGCCTTCTTGATGTACGCTCTCGCTGCGGTCGGACTCGCCGGGAGCGCGAGTGCCGTCGTCGCCCAGCCCAAGGCCGGCGAATTCCGGCCCCAGAAAGTGCTCGACCCGCTCCCGCCGCTCACTGAGTTTCCGGTCAAGAAGGTGAGCGAGGTGGGCAAAGACCTGAACCCGGCCGAGCTGGTCATCGGGGTCACGGTCGGCAAGGAGTCGCGGGCGTACCCGGTCAACATGCTGACCGGGCCGCGGCGGGAGATCCTGAACGACACCCTCGGCGGCAAGTCGATCGCCGCGACGTGGTGACACCTCTGCCACAACGGCATCGTGTATGCCGCCGACGTGCAGAAGCAGAAGCTCACCTTCGGCGTGTCCGGGATGCTCTGGAACCGGAGCCTGGTGATGTACGACAAGGAGACCGGAACCCTGTGGAGCCACATCCTCGGGGAGGCGATGCAGGGCAAGCTGAAGGGCGAGACGCTCGAACAGGTGCCGTGCGTCATGACGGACTGGAAGACGTGGAGCAAGGAGCACGCGGACGGGACGGTGGTGATGCTGAGCCGGTCGAGCAAGGAGTACAAGACCGACTTCTACCAGAAGCCGGAACGCTTCGTCCTCGGGATCGCCAGCGGCGACAAGGCGAAGGCGTGGCGGTTCGACGCGCTGGCGAAGACCCCGGCCATCAACGACACCTGGCGGGACAAGCCGGTGGCCGTGCTGTTCGACGCGGGGAGCGTGACCGCTAGGCTGTTCTCCCGCAAGGTCGGCGACAAAGAACTGACGTTCGAGGGTGGGGCGAAGGGGATCCGCGACAAGGAGACCGGAAGCGCCTGGGAGCCGACGAGCGGGCGGGCGACCGCCGGGCCGCTCAAGGGCGAGTACCTGGCCCCGCTGAACGGGATCGTCTCGTACCGCGACGTGTGGGTGAAGTTTCACCCGAAGACCGAGACGTACTCGTCCGAAAAGTAGAAACCGGTGTCCCGCGAGTCGGGACCGCTCGTGAAGGAGATGAGAGAGCATGAGCACGCGACTACAGACCGATCCCGGACGGTTCGTCGAGGACGCGGTCCGCGAGCGGTACGGAGCCGGCGCGAAGGCGGTCGAACCAGCGCTGTGCTGCCCGGTGAAGTACGACCCGGCGTACCTCGCCGCGATCCCCGACGAGGTGATCGAGCGGGACTACGGGTGCGGCGACCCGACACCGTTCGTGCGGCCGGGGGACACGGTGCTCGACCTCGGGGCGGGCGGCGGCAAAGTGTGCTTCATCGCCGCCCAAGTCGCCGGGGCGAGGGGCCGGGTGATCGGCGTGGATTGCAACCCGGACATGCTGGCCCTCGCCCGGCGGAACAAGCCCGAAGTCGCCCGCCGGCTGGGGTACGACAACGTCGAATTCCGCAACGGCATGATCCAGGACCTCGGCCTGGACCTCGACCGCCTGGCCACGGACCTCGGCGCTCACCCGGTCGTCTCGGTGAGCGACTGGCACCGCCTCCGGTCCGCCGAAGCCCGCCTCCGACGGGAACACCCACTGGTCCCCGACGAGAGCGTTGATTGCGTGGTGTCGAACTGCGTCCTCAACCTCGTCCGCCCGGAGGACCGGCGACAACTGTTCGCCGAGATCTTCCGCGTCCTCAATCGCCACGGCCGGGCCGCCATCAGCGACATCGTCGCCGACGAGGACGTGCCGGACGAGCTGCGCCGCAACCCGGAACTGTGGTCCGGGTGCATCTCCGGGGCGTTCCGGGAGGACCAGTTCCTGAAGGCGTTCGAGGATGCCGGGTTCCACGGCATCGAGTTGGTGAAGCGGGAACGGCAGCCGTGGCGGGTGGTCGGGGGGATCGAGTTCCGCTCGGTCACAGTGCTAGCCCACAAGGGGAAGCAGGGGCCGTGCCTGGAGCGGAACCAGGCCCTCGTGTACCGCGGCCCGTTCAAGGCGGTGGAGGATGACGACGGCCACCGGTTCGTCCGCGGGGAGCGGATCGCCGTCTGCGACAAGACGTTCCACCTGCTGCGGCGTGACCCGTACGGCGAAGCCTTTGAGCCGGTCGAGCCGCTGGAAGTCGTTCCGCCCGACCAGGCGGGGCCGTTCGACTGCAAGCGGTCGGCCCGCCGCCACCCGCGCGAGACAAAGGGACAGAACTACGACGCGACCACCGAGTCGGCAGGCGGTTGCTCGGGCCAGGCGTGTTGCTGACCGCACCCAGCACCCATCACCCCCCCGAGCGTTTGGAGGAGCAAGGATGATCCGCAGAGTCCGAGCGAGAAGTGCTTGGTTGTTGCAGTCGCGGCGGAGCGGGTTCACGCTGATCGAGTTGTTGGTGGTGATCGCCATCATCGCCGTCCTCATCGGCCTGCTTCTGCCCGCCGTGCAGAAGGTTCGTGAGGCGGCCAACCGGGCGAAGTGCCAGAACCACCTCCGGCAACTCGGCATCGGCCTGCACAACTACGAGAGCGCAAACGGCTATCTGCCGTCGAGCGGCCAGGGCACGAACTACGCAACCAGCCCGCCCTCGGTCGCGTTCGAGTTGCACAGCACGTTCACCCTTTTGCTCCCGTACGTCGAGCAGGATAACGTCTACCGGCAGTTCGACCTGACGAAGGCGTACAACGCCACGCCAGGCAACCAGACCGCGGCGAAGACGGTGCTCTCGATCCTGATCTGTCCGAGTAACCCGCTCCGCCCGCGGGCAATCGACTCTCAGGGCTACGGCTGCACGGATTACGGGCCGATCTACTACACCGACATCGACCCCACGACCGGTCTCCGAAACAAGTTCTCCCGTGCCAACGGCGGGTTGATTTTGGGGCGACAGTCCGTCCTGTCGATCACGGATGGTACGAGCAATACGATCGCCATCGGGGAGGACGTGGGGAGGAACGAGTCGATGACCATGCCCTATCCCGACCCGCTCGGCGGGATGCGGCAGGTGTACCGGTGGGCCGAGCCGGATTGCGCGTACGGGATCTCGATGGGGGTGAACAACAGCCGGACTCCGTTCGGGGGGCCGGCGAGTTGCTCGTGGACGGTGAACAACTGCGGGCCGAACGAGGAGATCTTCAGCTTCCATCCCGGCGGCGGACACGTCGTCTTCTGCGACGGTCACGTCGCGTTCCTGAAGGAGTCCATCGACCCGCGCGAACTCCGAAAGCTCGTCACCCGCAGCGGCGGCGAAGTCTCTACCCAGGATTAACACACCCGCCGGATCCACCAACACGGAACTGTCATGACGAATCTCTCGCTCCATCGACAGGGGCACCCTCTCGCCCGGCCCGCGCTCCAGTTGCAGGTCATTAACGCGCCGGGGGGACACCCCCGGTTCGACGACCACCTCGCTCGGGCCGGACTTGGCGAACTCCGGGCGACGGGCATCGGCGTGCTTCAGGTGAATGTCGGCAAGAAGTGCAATCAGACCTGTCGCCATTGTCATGTGGACGCCGGGCCGGATCGCCGCGAGGCCATGACCCGTGAGACGATGCAATTCTGCCTTGATGCGATGGAGAGCGGGGGCATCCCGACCCTGGATGTCACCGGTGGCGCGCCCGAGATGAACCCGTACTTCCGCTGGCTGGTGGCCGAAGCCCGGAAACTCGGCCGGCACGTCATCGACCGGTGCAATCTGACCATCCTCCTCGCACCCGGATTCACCGACCTGCCCGAGTTCCTGGCCGAGCATCGCGTCGAAGTCGTCGCCTCGCTCCCGTGTTACGGCCCCGATAACACCAACCAGCAACGCGGCGACGGCGTGTTCGAGAAATCCGTCACCGCCCTCCAACGACTCAACGTCCTCGGTTACGGGAAACCTGAGAGCGGGTTGAGCCTTTCGCTCGTGTACAACCCGCTCGGGCCGAGCCTGCCTCCCCAGCAAGCGAAACTGGAAGCCGCGTACCGAAAGGAACTCACCGAGCGGTTCGGGATCGAGTTCACGCGGCTCTACACGATCACCAACATGCCGATCAGCCGGTTCCTGGACGATTTGCTCCGGAGTGGGAAGCACGATGCGTACATGAACAAACTGATCGAGGCATTCAACCCCGCCGCCGCCGAGGGTGTCATGTGCCGCACCACGCTCTCGGTCAACTGGGACGGAACGCTGTCCGACTGCGACTTCAACCAGATGCTCGAACTACCCCTGGTGCCGGGGCAACCGCGGCACATCCGCGACTTCGATGCGGCGGCGCTGTCGGCTCGACGGATCGTGACCGGCCAGCACTGCTACGGCTGCACGGCGGGTAGCGGGTCGAGTTGTCAGGGGGCCATCGCGTCATGAGTCTCCGGAGCGGAACGGTCCTCGTCTACCTCAAGTACCCCGAACCGGGCCGGGTGAAGACGCGATTGGCCGCGACGGTCGGGCCGGATCGGGCGGCCGACCTCTACCGCGGGTGGATCGGGCAGGTACTCACCGCGCTCCAGCCGCTCCGCCCTTCCGTCGCGATCATCGGGGCGATCGACGGGGCTGACGCCGAAGCGTTTTTCCCGTGGGCTTCATTCGTCGATGGTTGGTGGCGGCAGCCGGCCGGCAATCTCGGGGATCGGCTTGATGCAGGGTTCCGGCGGTTTCACCAGACGAACGCACCAGTTTTGGCCATCGGGTCGGATTGCCTGGAAATCGACGCGGACCTAATCCGGCAAGCCTTCGTCCAACTTCGGGAATACGACGCGGTCTTCGGCCCGACCAGCGACGGCGGCTACTACCTGGTCGGCACGGCCCGCTACCTAGACGGCTTCTTCGACGCCATCCGCTGGTCGAGTCCGGATACCTTGCACGATCACTTCCTCCGCTGTCACGACCACAACTGGCGAACCGACCTCCTGCCTCCCCGGGACGACATCGACACCTGGGCCGATTGGGTTGCACATTGTCGAAGCACTGGCACAGCAATCACCTCGCCGACCGCAACCGGAACGGGGGGCTAATCGCATGACAACCCTTTCCGCGTTAATCGTTATCACGATCGCGTTCCTGGCCTACTCGAACGGGGCGAACGACAACTTCAAGGGGGTGGCCACTTTGTACGGGAGCGGGACCACGGGATACCGCACCGCCCTCGCTTGGGCCACGATCACGACATTCGCCGGTTCTCTGCTCGCGCTTCAGTTTGCCGGTGGCTTGGTTGAAGTGTTCAGGGGAAAGGGGCTGGTACCAGAGGCTTTGACCCATGAACCGAGTTTCCTGCTGGCCGTTAGTCTTGGTGCGGCGTTGACAGTGCTCCTCGCCACTCGTTTCGGATTGCCGGTCTCGACGACACACGCATTAACCGGCGGCCTGGTGGGGGCCGGTCTCCTAGCCGCGTCGGGTGACGTGCGTCTGGCTGCACTTGGCCGGCAATTCGTGTTGCCGCTTCTCTTCGCACCCGTCGCCTCATTACTGCTATCCGCGATCGCCTACGTCGTCTTACTGCGCGGCAGTCGGGTGTTCGGCGTCGCTCGGAGTTCTTGCGTATGTGTGGGCGAAGTGGTTGAGGAAGTCATCCCGCATGTGGACGGTACACTCCGGCTGGTTCGGACCGGGGAAGTCGTGATTGGGCAAGTGGAAGACTGTCGTTCAAGTTACTCCGGTCGAGTTCTGGGTGTTGAGGCCGGGCAGGTATTGGACGGGCTGCATTTCCTGACGGCCGGAGCAGTCGGGTTCGCTCGCGGTCTAAACGACACGCCAAAGATGATCGCGCTCGTAGTCGCGTCCGAAGTCATAGCACCAACGGCCGGGCTGGTGATGGTCTCCGTGGCCATCGCCGTCGGTGGTCTCGTGAACGCACGGAGAGTTGCTGAAACGATGAGCCAGAAGATTACCCGCATGTCACCTGGCCAGGGGTTCGCCGCCAATCTGGTGACTGCCCTCATGGTCACACTTGCGAGTCGCCTCGGGTTACCGGTCTCAACGACACACGTTTCCGTCGGCTCGCTGTTTGGAATCGGATTGGTGACCCGCACCGCGCGTCGCGACATAGCAGGGCGGGCGCACTATGAACCCCTGAAATCACAAGGGATTGCGGTGTTCCAGGGCTGACAACCACTCGATTTCACGGGGATCAGTCGTCGGAACCCCTTGTTTCCCAGGCGGTTTCATAGTGCGCCCGCCCTGCGCGACATAGTGACATCGATCATCACCGCATGGGCGATCACCCTTCCGGTCGCGGCCGTGCTTGCAGCAGTGGCGTATTCCGGGTTTGCTTTGGTCATTCGCTAGACGGTGCCACGGGCGTGTAGACTCTCGACCAATGGACGCTTGTGATGAGGAATCTACGCCGAAGAGAAACGGCATAGTCGATTGCCGCAGGTGTGAACTACCTCGCAGAATGTGCCGACCACATCAACGAGGTACAGTCTTATCGACACGCATTCCGGGCGATTGTGCCCCGTGCCGGAAACAACTATGTCGCTGGTCATTCGCGAACTGAGTAAGTGTGCTCCGCTCCAATCGCTCTCGGCGTCCGAACTCGGGCAACTAGCGACTCGGGTGAAGTGCCGTGCCTACCCACGCGGGTCGGTCATCTACTCCCCGGCCCAGCCAATGAGCGGAGTTCTGGTACTGGTTCGCGGCCGTGTGAAAATCAAGATCCCAGCGACGGTACGAGACGGGGGAGACATTTCGTCCGATGACGCTCGGGAAGCGGTCCTGGCGTACGTGTCGGCTTCGGAGATGTTCGGCGAGTCCGCATTGCTCCCGACCCGATCACGGCCGGAGTGGGCCGAGGCGGCCGAAGAGTCCGAAGTGCTGGTGATCCCCAGCCTTGACTTGTGTGCCTGGATGGAGGAACGGCCGGAACTCGCACGCTCACTCTTGGACCTGATCGGCATCCGCCGTCAGCGAGTTGAAATCCGATTGGCGGGCATGTCCTTGTTGACTTGCCGGAGCCGCGTTGTCCGGTTGCTGCTGGAACTGTGTGAAACGAACGGGGATGCCACGGGGGATCGGGTCGAAATCCGCATTCCGTTGTCGCACCACGACCTCGCGGGCCTTGCAGGCATGAGCCGCGAAACTGTCACCCTTGCCCTCGGCGAACTGCAATCGGTCGGGCTGGTCGAGGTCTCCCGCCGGCGGATTGTCGTAACCAACGTCCGCCGGCTGAGGCGGGAGCAATGACCGGGGGCATACGACCAGTGCAGATCACTGTGGTCGTCGGATCATGGGTCGTGCCGCTGGCCGTTGAGTGCCCAGTCATACGTCAACCACTCGATCCTGGGTGTTGCCCCGGCGTCCAGCAACCGTTGCAACTCGGGCGAGTACCGCCCGGCGAAGTTCGGGACCGACCCGGCGACCTGGCGGAAGTCGCCGCCGTACCAGAGGTAGAGTCGCGTCAACCGCAAGACGCTGTTGTCGGGCGAGAGCCGGAGCCAACGGTCGTGGCCGTGGACGTAGCGGGCCTGGTCTTCGAGTTGTTCGTCCAAGCGATCCGCCATGTACGCCTCGTTCCGCAGCTTCGGACAGCCGACCGCGGCGCACACCAGGGCGAAGTGGATCCGCGGCTCGCGGAACATCGGCCGAATCTGCTCGTGCTCGATCTGGTTCAGACTCCAGCGGTGGGGGCCGACCCGCCAGCGCACGTCGTCCCACCGTTTGGTGGCCGGGATGTCCTGGATGGACGCGACGGGATAGTGGTCCAGAATCAGGCGGAGGGTGAAGGCGTTGTAGGCGTTGATCAGCAGGGCGAACTTCTGGTTGCGGCCCATCTCGTCGAACGGGGCGTCGGCGAGGGCCGCGAGGTACGAATCGAGTTTCGAGCCATCCTCCCTCAACCCCTCGTAGTCCACCCAGCCGTCGGGATCGACGTGGCGATTGAGCAGGTCGTTGAGAGCCGCGTGGTCAACGGTGGGACCGTCGGGCTTTTCCTCGTAGGCTTCGCGGAGTGTCACTTCGGGCGGGCCGAGGCTGCCGCCGACCCACCGGGCGAGCAGGGCAGGGTCGAAGTGGACGACGGCCGCCGCCGTAGCCGCGACCGCCGCCAGTCCGACTGCGGCGGTCGCGCCCCACGGCCAGCGCTTCGGCGGCGGATGGGATCCGACCTCGCTCGTCGGAGTCGATTTGTGCGTCGCCCCCAGGTCGGCTTGCTCCCGGATTGCCCGGCGGGCCAACCGCGTGGCATACACGGTGACCGCAATCGTGGCCAACAGGCCGACGGCCATCATGGCCCACTCGGCCGGGCTGCGGGACCGGCCCTCCCCGGCGGAAGCTTCCAGTCCGGCTCGGCCCACGTGCCCCAGGTAGACATAGAGGAATGTCCCCGGCAGCATGGCCGCCCAGCTCGTCAGCACGCACGGCCAGAACCGGATGCCGGAGATGCCATACAGGTAGTTTTGCAGGTTGAAGGGTACGGCCGGCGACAGCCGTAACAAGCCGACGATCTTCCATCCGCCGACGGTGACGGCCCGATCGATCGCGGCGAACTTCGGATACCGCGCGACCCACTTAGCGACCCGGTCGCGGGCCAGGTAGCGACCGACGAGGAACGACAGCGCGGCCCCGGTCGTCGAGGCGACCGACGCAACGGCGGTGCCGCCCGCGAGGCCGAAGAGGGCACCGGCGGCCAGGGTGAGCGGGGAGGCGGGGAGAAGGAGTACCACGGCGATCACATACAGCACCACGAACACCGCGACCCCCCAGATTCCGAGGCCCGCGATCCACTCCTCCAACGCCTGGACCGCCGGGCCGAGGGGCAACCGCCGGACGATCAGGATCACGCTCACCGCGATGAGCACGGCGGACAGCCATTTGGCGGCGCTCGCGTAGCGGTTCGCAGTCGCGGCGAACCCGTGCGCTTTTCTTGTATCGCCGGCTTCATTCATTTGTCGTCCCGGTATCGCGTCGAGTTGTTTCGCCCGCTCGTCACCAGCATCAGTCTGCTTGACGATACCCAACGGATGTATCGCTGAACGCACGGATTGGAACGATCACATACGCTCCTCTGACAACAGACGTTGTCAATCGCGGTCGGCCTTGGCGAACATCAGCCGGGCGAACTGCACGGTGCCATCTTTCACCAGTTCACCGGCACGGTTCAGCAGCCCCCGCAGCCCGGCAAGGTCCAATCCCTCCAGCCCCGGGACGGCCCCCAGCGACCGGCCCAACCCGGCCACCAGCAGCTTCCGCTTCAGGTCGGCGACGAGCCTTCGCAGCGCCGACGACTCGTCGGCGTACTCCACCGCGAGCAAGCCGCCGGACAAGAACAGGGACTGGTAGCCGATCACGGATCGGGCGGCGGCGAGACACGCCCACGGCGCGATCAGGCCCGCGAGGTCGTTGGGCAGTTCGCCCTCGACCACCATGTCGGTGACGCCGACCACCCCGCCGGGCTTCAGCACCCTGGCGAACTCGCCCACTACGCGGGGCTGATCCGCAAAAGTGCTGACGGCGCACTCGCACACAACCGCGTCGAACGAGTCGTCGGGGAACGGCAACTCGGCCGCGTCACCGACGACGAACTTTGTGGCTGCGTCCGCCGACAGCCCGTCGGCTTTCGAGACGTTGACCCGGCTGGCGTCGAGGCCGACGACTTCCAGGCCGAACTCGCGGGCCATCAGGCGGGCGGTCGTCCCGATCCCGCACGCCACGTCCAGCACCCGCGCGTTCGCGGGCAGGTGCAAGCCACGGATCAACCGCGTGGACAGGTCCGTCCCGCCGGGATGGAAGCTCTCGCCGAGAACCGTCTGAACCCAGTCCTGCTCGTAGAACGCGGCACAGCACGCGGCAGGCGTCAGTTCGGTGGCGGTCGGTGGCGGCATCACAGTCTCCCCTGCGGTCGGTGGACGGCGTTGTACTCGCAGAAGGACACCGGCGTCCCGTCGCGGGCGACGATGTGGACGCAGCACTTGTCGATCCGGTCCTGGTCGTAGGTGTGCGCGTCCATGAACGGCTTGATGCCGATGGCGAACAGGCCGTCCCAGGTGTCTTCATGCTTGGCCGGCATCGTGGCGACGAGGTCGAGCAGCCTGTCCACGGCGGCTTCGTTGAGGCCGTCCAACGCCCCCGACGCGAACACCCCCTGGATCAGCCCGGACAGTCCGTCGGCGGCGTCGAACGTGTCGGCCACCGCGGCGATCAGCGCCCGGTTAGCGGCGTCCGCCCATGCCGAATACCGGGGCAGGTAACGAGAGACGGGGATCAACCCGTCCGGGCCGCGCAGGGCGACCGCCATGCTGAAGCAGTTCGGGTCGGAACACGGGATCGGGGTGAAGTCGTCCTCGCGGAACAGCCCGTCCGTCTGGGCCGCGACTCGTTTCGCCACGTCGGCGACGGTGAGCCGGCGGACCACGCGAGGGTTGTCGTACCGGCCCGAGTACATGGCCGGCTGGATCATCACCTTGCGGACGCTCCGGGGAAGCCCCGCCGCGAACCGCACGAACGCCCCGAGTTCGTCGTCGTTGACCCCCGGCGTGAGGGTCATCACCGGCACCGTGTTGATGCCAAACTCTTCGCAGTAGTCCGCCGCCCGCAGCTTCGTTTCCAGCAGTTCGCCCCGCCCGCGGAGCAGTTCCAAAGTGCTTCGCTTGAAGCCGTCGAACTGGAGGTAAGCGGACACCCGCGCGCCCCTCGCCGCGAGTTGCTCCGCGAACCGCTGATCCGCCAGTCGGATGCCGTTGGTGTTGACGTACACCTGCCGGACGCCGCACGCGAGGGCATGGTCGAGGATGGCGAATAACTCCGGGTGAATCGTCGGCTCGCCTCCGGAGAGTTGGATCAGGTCGGCGTCCCCCTTGCCCTTCGCCAGCAGGCCGTCGAGGAGTTCGGCGAACGCCGCGAGCGAAAGGAACTCGTCGCGCTCGGGCGACGACCCGGCGTAGCACGTCGGGCAGGTCAGGTTGCACCGCTGGGTGATCTCGATCAGCAGGTTGCAACTGTGGTTGGCCGTCTGGTCGCCGCAATGCCGGCCCGGCCCACAGCAAGACCCGAGGGAACTCACGGTCGGGTCGGCGACGTAATAGTGCCGAACATCGCTCGCCAGCAGGGCCGAGAACGGGCCATGGTCGGGACACGTCTTGTCCATCCAGATTTCGCCGCCCCGGTCGAACACGTCCGCGGGAATGCGGGACAGGCACTCGGGGCACAGGCTGGTCGTCGATTTGACCCGCCGCCCGCGACCGAAGTCCGCCGACAACGCGCCCCTGCCCCCTCTGTCGATCAGTAAGGGGTGCATCCGGACTGTTCCTCCAGGTCGAAAATCCCGTCCAAGAAGTGATGTTACCGATCCGCGCGGGTCAGGTATGTGAGTTGGCTCACATCACGGCGTGTGTCGTATCCGGAATCACCGGGCGAGCACCGGAGTGGTCGCCCGGTGCCGACTCACTCTTTCTTGAGCGGCTCGTCGGGGTCGGCGGTGCCGCCCTTCGCCGCCTGGTGGAAGACCAGCTTCTGCGTGTACTCGTGCTTCTCGCCCTTCATGAAGGCCATCGCCACCTTGCCGTAGAACTTCCGGGCCTCCTCCACCCCCATCTTGCCGGTGACGATGTCGTTGGCGAGGTTCAACGCCAGGTAGTTCATCTCCTCCTTGTCGCACATGGCGGACATCTCGCCCTTGGTGCGGCGGACCGTGACGCTCCCGTCGTAGGCGGCCAACTCGTCGAACTTGTCCGGCGGCACCTTGTAGTCGATCACCTGTTCCAGCACGTCCGTGTGCTTCATGGGGAAGTTGTGCGGCACCTCCTCGCTGAAGAGGATGGTGTACTTCCACGGCCCGTTCTTGAGCCACACCAGATGGGTGGGCGTGGCCTCGTTCGGCTGGCCGTACTGCTCGACCATCTTCTTGGCGACCTCCTTCGGCTTGGCCGGCCAGTCCGCGATGAGCTTCTCGACAGCCTCCTTGCCCACCTTGGCCGGCTCCTGCCCGGCCGCACGGCCGACCGCGAGAAGCGACCCGAGGCCGGCGACCGAGCCGGCGACGGCGAGGCCCAGGAACTCGCGCCGCCCGTTGGGGCGCTCGTCAGCGTGACGACACATTCGACACCTCCTCTTTCGGGTTGAGATCGGGCGAATTCCGGACGCTGTCAGGGCGAGCGGATAGAGTCGGAGAATCCCCTACACGGCGGCACCGGCCATGCGGCGGCACTCCTCGGCGCACCCGCGGCAGGCTTCTGCGCACCGTTGGCAATGATCCTGCTCATGTTTGGCGCACTCCTCCCCGCAGTCCTCGCAGACATCGGCGCACACCCGGCAGAGGTCGGACGCGAACCGCGACCCCCGGCTCATGAACGCCGCCGCCAGCCAGCAGATCGCGGCGCAATCCCGGTCCAGCCTGATGCACTCGGCCATCATCTGCACGTCCGGTTCGCTCAGACAGGCGTCGGCGCAGTGCTCGCACTCCTCGGCACAGCGGACGCAAGCCTCGATGCACGCTTGGTGTTTCTGATGCACGGGACACCTCCGGTGCTGGAGCTTCGGTTGGAGCTTTGGGTAGAGCGGACACGGGCGCAGTGAGATGTGCCAGCACTTAACGCGCCGGCAATCCGGCCTGTCCTTGGGCGGGATCGGAACTTCCGGCTACTGCTGCTCGGTCGTGCTGCGGCTCGGGAAGAAGGTGGCGTCGCGGTTCAGCCCCTGCTCCTGCTGGGCCGCAGCGGACGACCCCGCCGGAGGCAGGCCGACCGCCATCCGCAGCGCCCGCCACTTCAGCTTCAGGTCGGCGATCCGGTGGCCGGGCGGCTCGTACCCGTAGGCCCGGTACTCGCCCGGCTCCACCTTCCCCTTGTCCCGCACGAACCCGGCGAACGCCTCGACCCAGGCGTCGAAGTCGCGGAACACGTCCGGCTCGGCCGCCATGTGTTCGGCCTGATTGTCGCTGTACGGCTTGCCGTGCCCGAACTCCTTGTACCGCCACAGGTGGTCCGGCACCTCGATGCCGCTGAACCGGCACTGCCAGACGAGCGGGGCGTAGGCGTCTCGGTCGTCGTCGAACGGCTCCTTCCCTGGGTCGAAGTAGCCCTTGTGCCGGAGCATCCGGGGCCGGCCGTCGGCCCCCATTTCGTCCCCGCCGCCGTCCCCGTAGCAGAAGAAGGCGGCCGTCCGCCCCTCCAGGTGGTTGCGGCTGAGCCGTTCCCACTCCGGGGAGTGTTCCAGGGCGCGGGCCTTCTCCGGGTCTTTGTGGTCGATCAAGTCCTCCCGCGGGTTGCCGCCGTTCATGCACACCAGCCGGTCGAACATCAGTTTCAGGTTGCTGCTCGGGGCGTACCAGTTGATCGGGCCGATGACGGCCCAGGCGTCAGCCAGGTCGAGGCGGGCGTACAGGTCCAAGTCCCACATCAGGTCCGGCTCGGACCGGTTGCCCTTCTCGTAGCAGTTACACGGCCAGCAGCAGAGGGCCATCGACGAGGACACGCAGGCGTTGCAACTCTGAATCTTGACCCGCTCGTACACGTTCCCGAGGTCTTCGAGGTCGATCTCAAACTCCGGCGGCAGCCGGTCGGCCATGCGGAGCAAGAGCGTGCGGGCCTTCGAGTCCACGCCGGGGCAGTTGTACTGCCGGCGGTCGGACCCCGCGACCACCAGCACCCGGAAGGGGCGGTCCGCCGTCAGGCGTTTGCCGTTCTCGTCGTTCGGTTTCATCACCGCTTCTCCCCGGCCGCGGGTAGGGCGAGCAGACCATCGACGACTTCCTTGAGCGACGGTCCCTTGACATCGGGCGGGTCCATTGCCGGGTGGAAGCCCTTGCCGCCGCGGGCGACGAACCCGGTCACCAGTCCGGCCCGGGCCGCCCCGTGGCAGTCCCAGTCGTGGGCCGCGACCAAGGCCATCCGGGCCGGCTCGACCTCGGCCACCTTCGCGGCGTGGAGGTACACCTCCTTGGCCGGCTTCCACCGCTTCACCTCGTCGATCGTGACGACCCGCTCGACCAACCCGTCGAGCTTGGCCCGGGCGAGCAGTTTTCCGGTGTTCTCGGCGCTCCCGTTGGTCAGGGTGATGACCCGAACCTTGGCCTCCCGTAGCCGCTCGAACGCGGGGGCGACATCCGTGTGCGCCGGGAGATCGGCGAAGCCCGCGAGGACGGCGTCGATCCGCTCCGCTTTCGCGTCCAACTTGGCCTCGGTCAGCATCACCTCCGACGTCCCCTTCGCAACCTCTCGGAATGGCTTGTAGACGCCCGTCAGGCTCAGCGCCATCGTGTCCCGCAACATCCGGGCGAACCACTCTCCGAGCGCGTCCGCCGGCAGCCCCGCCCACTTGAGCCGGTCCCGCATCGGGCCGAGGTCGAACAGCGTCTCGATCACATCGAAGGCGACAACAGTGGGGCGCTTGGGTTTCCTTTCCTTCCGATCCGGTGCGGCCCAGGCCGGCTCGCCAGACGATATCGCCAGTGCCGCGGCGAGGCCGCCTGCGGCGGTGAACACTTTCCGTCGGGACAACCCCGGCGAGTCGGTTGTGATGTGATTCATGACGCGGCCTTCGGTTCGAGTTCTCACTGCTCGGCATGGACTGCGGTTGGGTTGTCGCGTCCGGACAGATCCCCGGTCGGCCACTGGCCGACTCTGCCACGGAACTTCTAAGCAGGATGCATACCGAGGCGGCGATGGTCTTTCGAGTGCCGGCCCCGCATGTGGCGGGATGGCAACAACGCCCCCTGACCCCCATTGAAGGGAGGGCATCGCAAATAGTGGATTTTTCCGCCTGGATGTTGACTCGGCGGTGACTGAATTCAACCACCATTCGGCCGCTCGGAAGAAGGGAACCGGGATTCCCACTTCGACAAACGACGGCGTTAGGACGGCAACTCGACACATAGGAAGAATCCTTCCGCCGCCCAATCGCAGAACCACGCTCGCAAACCAGCGGCGAACACGTCTAGGTCCGGGCCGTGCAGCTCAGCCGCCCGGCCGATCGCGGTCCCGATCGATTCGCCAGCCAGGAGCGTCCGCAGTAGCACGTACTGCGGACGGAGGAGTGGGTGCCGGCGGACTACATAGTCCCGGCGGTGGACGGCGAGCAGGGTTTCGGCCGAATTCGGCGGGGACGGCTCCTCGTTCCGCCGAATCGAGGTGATGTATTCGTGTACCGGGGACCGAAGTTCGACGAGCCGAAACCCGTCCGCGAGGACGAGCCGGGCATACGGCCACCGGTCCGGCGGGAGCGCGAGGAGATGGTCGGCGGTCAGGAGTTGGCGGCCCTCCACCCCGGGGCCGTCGAACACTTCGTTGTAGACACGCTCCAGCGAAGCCAGGTCGATCAAGAACGCCGCCCACGCGGGGTTCTCATCGGCCGGGCACGTCTCCGCGAGGAACTTCGGAAAGTTCGATCCCAACTCTTGCAGCGTGTAGCTCTTCGGTGGGTGAGCCTGGAGGTAATCGACCGCGAATCCATCGAACACGTCCTGTCCGAGGGTGTGAACCAGTGCGGGGAACTCCTCCCGCAGGCATTCCAGCAGGCGGGCGTAGTAGGCGTTGGCGTACACCCCCAGGCGGTCGGCCGCGGAGAGCGCCCGGGACCGCGTGAGCACTCGCCCGAGTTCGTCCGGGCCGACTTCGATCTCGCCCCGTGCTTCGGGCGAGCGCATGCCCCCCGCCACACCGTCGGGGTGCGTCAGCACGGCCTGCATCCACCGCTGGATGACGCCCAGGCTGGGTGGGTCTCCCGTCATGAGGTCACTCCGGTTAGCTCTTGGGGCAGTTCGGTGGAGGCCCGCCGACCACTTTGCCGGCCAGCTTCGCCAGCTCCTCGAACCGTTTCCGGGCCTTGGGCCAGGTGTCGCGTTTGAGCGGCACCGCGCACGCCCCTTTGCCGTCGCAGGCGTTCTGGCCGGGGTACTCGCCGCAGCCCCCTTGCCCCTTGCAGTCGTTCTGGGCCTGGCAGACGTGCCCCTTCGCCGTCGCACAGGTTCCCTGACCCAGACAGGCGTTCTTACCGTCCCTCGCTCGGCCTTTGCACGTGTTCAGGCCACAGCAGGTGTGTGGCTCCTCCAGCAACAAACTCGGCTTGATCTCCGGCGGGGCCGCAGCGTCAATCGCTTGGATGGCCTTGACCTCCGCGGTCGGTGTCGGACCGCCCTCCGGGCCGACGAGGGAAGTGCCGCTCCCGGCAGGAGGCGCAGTTTGTTCCGGGCGCATCAGCCCTCGCAGACCGAGGCCGGCCACCAGACCGCCGACCGCTGCGGCCGTCAACCGTGCCACATCCCGCCGGGTCACCCCGTCACCGTCTGGCCGGGTGGTGTCGCTCCCAATCCCACCGCTCGGATCGGCCGGGTTCGCAGCCAACCCGAGCCGAGGCATGTATCGCCGGACCAGGGTGTCGAGCGAGACAGCACCCGGGCCGAAGAGGAGGACGATCACGCCCGCCATCAGAAAGGTGAAGGGCGGAGAACCGAGGAAGCGGGACGGCTCCGAAAGCACGGTCCGGACATCCCCGGTGTGCGCCGTCAGCAAGGCGACGAGCATGTTGACGACCACGACCATCGCGGCCGGCCGCGACGCCAGGCCGCCGATCAACAGGATTCCCCCGCCGAGTTCGCCGCAGCCGGACAGGATCGCGTTGAACGTCGGCAGGGGGATGCCCAGTCCCTCGAAGAACTGGGCGGTCGCGGCCACGTTCATCAGCTTGCCCCAGCCGGCTCCGATCAGTTGCCAGCCCCAGTACAACCTCACGAGGAGCAGGAAGCCGTCCTGTGGGTAGGTGAGGAGTCGGGCGAAACGGGCGTAGTACCGTACTGTAGTTTCGATCCACTGAGGCATCGAAGTGTCCTTTGGCCGGGCGAGGAGACGAAACACGGAAGCACCGCTACATCACCTCGACGAGACCGTGCGTGAGCGGGTGGTGAACGCGCGGTGTGATATTTCGTGGCTCGTGGGCCGGCGTTGGCAATGCGGAGCCGAGTGCCCCGGCCATGTACTCTTTGGCCTTTAGCACCTCGGCGTGAACGACCGGGAATTCCGGTATCTTCGCGTCCCACTCCAGGAGCGTGGCCGCCCCGCCGGTCAGGCGGTGGGCCAGGCGGTACAGTTCCCAGACCGGGTCGATCACGTGGTCGTCGTGCGTGTCGATCCGGTGGGTTCCGCAGTCCGAATGCCCGGCCAGGTGGAACTGCACCACCCGCGAGTGGGGCACGTTGCGGATGTATTCGGCCGGGTCGAAGTCGTGGTTGACCGACGACACGAACACGTTGTTGACATCGAGCAGCAGGCCGCAGTCCGCCCCCTCCGCGAGCCGGGCGACGAACTCCCACTCCGGCATCGTCGATGAGGCGAAGCCGACGTAGGAACTCGGGTTCTCCAGCACCAGCGGCCGTTCGAGGAAGTCCTGCACGGTGCGGACGCGGGCCGTCAGGTGCCGGAGCGTCTCCTCGGTGTACGGCACCGGTAGGAGGTCGTGGGCGTTCCGCCCGGCCACGCCGGTCCAGCAGACGTGGTCCGACACCCAGTGCGCCCGAACCGCGTCCGCCAGCGCCTTGAGCTTCCGTAGGTACTCGAAGTCCAGGGGGTCGGTGCTGCCGATGGAGAGCGAGACGCCGTGCATGACGACCCGGTATCGCTCGGCGATCTGTTCGAGGACGTGGCGGGGGCGGCCCCCGGAGTCCATGTAGTTTTCGGAGATGATCTCGAACCAGTCCACGGCCGGGTTCTCCCGCAGGATGTGCGGGTAGTGAGTCGAGCGGAGGCCCACTCCGAGTCCCAGGTTCGGAAGCCCGAATCGCGGCTGTCGCATGGCGTTCTCGCGGAAAAGACGATCCCGGACGGCGGAGCGGAGTCGGGCCGTCCGGGGAGGGTCAACCGGGCGGCTACTTCTTCTTCGGGGCGTCGCCGTACTTCTTCCCGTCCTTCTTCATCAGTTCCTCGAACCGCGCGCGGGCCTTCTTCCACGTCGCGTCCTTCGTGACCGGGACGGCGCACTTGCCCATCCCCTTGCACTCCTGCTCGCCCGGCTTCTCGCCGCACCCGCCCTGGCCGCGGCACTCGTTCATCGTGGCGCAATCGTGGGCCTTGGCGGTGGCGCACTCGCCCATGCCGGCGCACTCGTTCTTGCCGCCGGCCCCCTTGCCCTTGCAGGTGTTCAGCCCGCGGCAGATGTGCTTGTCGGAGAGGAGCGGGTTCTTCTTCTCCTCCTTCTTGTCGTCCTTCTTGTCCTGGGCGAGCGCGGTGCCCGCGACCAGACCGCCGAAGGCGGCGGCGGCTAGCTTGGTGAAATCGCGGCGGTTCGGGTCCGGTCGGTGCATCTGATCCTCGTTGTCTCGGTCTCACCCCGATCAACACGGGGCCGTTGGTGGCTGCGGGGCGATCCCGCGACCTCGGGGACATTGTTGCTCTGTGACAGTTCACAGTCTGTGAGCCACATCACACGGGTCCCCAAATCCGACGGCCTCAAGTCGGCGTTCGCATTCACACCAGGGGGTATTGAAACGGCTCACCGAATTGATGCGATGACCCACCCGCCAGCGAGGAAGGACACCGGCGGGCACTGGAACGGAGCTGCGAATCGAGTTGATCGAACAGCTACAGAAAAAAGAGGCGCGGCGCACCGAGAACCCAAGCGTTCCCGAAGCGTACTTCGAGAAAGGAGTCACTCCTCACGTGCAACGTCGCCCCCGTCGGGGGTCAAGAGCGCCCGGTAGGTGTCGCCGGAGGTTGAATCCCGCAAGAAGCGGACGCTGCCGTCGCCCATCACGGCGTTCACGCCGCCGGGGTGGAACCCGAACGCTTCGCCGTTCGGTCCGCAGTTCAGCCGCGTCCACGGGCAGGTGCTCGGCCCACCGCGGGGGGTGGCGTTGTTGTTAATCAACTGATCCACGTTGAAGGCATTGTCCGGCTCCGCCCACGCCCAGAACCGCCGCCCGCTCGGGTTGAGTACGTTCAGGCCGTTCGACGATTTCGGCATGAAGTCCCCGCGTCCGCCCGCCTCCAATATCAGGACCGTGTTGCTCAATCCATCGGACACGGCGAGGAAGCGCCGTGGGGCGTCGGCCGCGAGGACACACCGCACACGTCGGCCGCGGGGGAGGACACACCCGTTGGCGTCGGGGATGCCGTCCCGCGGCGTGGCCCCGTCCACGACCACCGTCAGTGGGGTGGAGTAGTCGGTGTACCCGTAGGCCGCCCGGTCTCGGTCGCCGTTCCGGTTCGACACGGACGGGCAGAGGAACACGGGGATGGCGGTCTGTGCCGCCAAGATGTTCGATGGGGCCGCCGGGTCGTTGAAGGCCCGCCCCATGTCCATCATCCGGCAGACGGACTCCTGCTCGACTTGCATCAGGAGCCAGGTGTGGAGGGAGTGGGACACGCCGACCGCCGGGTTGGGGACCGTTGGCTCTTGACGTCCGTCGGCGGTCAGAAACACGTCGGACAAACCGGTGGCGTCGCGGGCCTTCCCCGCGCTCGGCAGCCGTCCGTTGGCCGCCTCGTGGCTGTGGACCGCCAAGCCGAGTTGTTTCAAATTGTTCTGGCACCGGGTCCGGTTGGCGGCCTCACGCACTTTCTGGACGGCCGGGAGCAGGAGGCCGACGAGAACCGCTAGAATTGTGATGACCACGATCAGTTCGACGAGGGTGAACCCCCGACGGCGTTCCGATGAATCCCTCAACTGCGAAACTCCTCGACGAGACGCGGCTGCGACCCCGACCGACGGGCCGGGGGTTCGCGAGCAGACGGCACGGTGAGCTAGCTCACAGAATGCCTCTCGGCGTTCCGCTATCTTGGCAATGATGCGGATTTCCGGACAGGCCGGAACGCGGGCGACCGCCAGTCATCGGGGTGTGCCACCGCACGGGCCGGGTGTCACGTGGCCGGCGGGCGGCGAGTACAATCCCCCTGTTTCCTCTCCGTGGGGGTCCGGGGTCCAAGGGCGACAACTGATGGGCGGGGGCGTCTGGTTCCTGAAGCAGTGCGGTCTGTTCGAGCGGCTGTCCGAGGCCGAGGCCGGACAGCTCAACCGCCGCGCCCTCAACCGCACCTTCAAACGCGGTTCCACGATCTACGCGCCGAATCAGGCTGGCGAAACGGTACTCGTGCTCGCCGCCGGACGGGTCAAGATCAAGGACATCACACCGGATGGCCGTGAGACGATTCTGGCGTTCATTGAGGAAGGCGAGTTGTTCGGGGAGTTGGCCATCCTCGACGGCCAGTCGCGCCGCGAGTACGCCGAGGCGGTCGATGCGTGTCAGGTGTTGCTCATCCCGCGCGGCGACATCGTCGCCCTCATGGAGAGTCGGCCCGACATCGCACTGTCCGTCACCAAGTTGATCGGCTTCCGCCGGCTGCGGATCGAATCCCGGCTCCGCAATCTACTGTTTCTGTCGAGCCGGGATCGGATGCTCCACATCCTCCTGGAACTGGCCGATAGCCACGGTGACCGGAACAGGAACCGCGTCGAATTGCGAATCCCCCTGACCCACCAGGACGTGGCCAGTCTGATTGGGGTGACGCGGGAGACGGCGACGCTCACGCTCGGACAACTTCAGGCGGCCGGACTGGTCGAAGTGTCTCGACGACGGCTCGTGATCAGTGACATCCGCCGACTTGTGGCCGAAGCCGGCGGATCGTCGCCACAGCCTGAGAACGGCCGGCCGCTCCCAATTCCTCCGAATTCCCCTCGGTAGTGTGAGGTGGCACACGGAGGGGCTGCCGCAGGCGTGCGATAGTAGTTATTGAGTACACCGTACTGGGCCGCAACGTGAGACCGGCGATGTCCGCAAACCATCAACCCGACACCCCTCGACCCGACGAGTGGTCCCCGCTCCCGGAAGGTGAAGTCGCGCGTCTCGGCAGGAAGCTTCGTGGCCGCAAGTCTCGCCGGGTCTTCCTCCGCGCTACGGTGGCGACGGCGGCGTCGGTCCTCGCGGCCGGCGGTGGCGCGTGGCTCCTGCTCGGCCGGCGGGGCGACGGTCAGTACGACTACGGCGGGATCGTTTGCTCCGAGGTCGTTCGCCAGGGCAAAGACTACATGGTCGGTAAAGTTACTGAACCGACCAAGTCTCAGATTGCGGAGCATGTGGCCCGCTGCCCGCGGTGTGGTCCGCTGTTCGAGCAGATGCGCGAACAGATGGGACGGATGTGAACGCCGGACTGGGGGACGGTTGGTTGCTTCACGGCAGCCGATTCGTAGCTCACAGTCTCGGCCCTGTCTGGTGGTCTCGTGCCCGAATCACCCCTCCTCACCCTCGCCGTCGTCATCCCGGTGCTGAACGAAGCGAGCGGCTTGCCGGCTACGTTGACCTCGTTGCAGCAGCAGACCGTGCGCCCCGACTGCATCATCGTTGTCGATGGCGGCTCATGGGATTCCACGACTGAGGTTGCCTGCGAGTCCGGTGCGACCGTGCTCGCCTCCGCGGCCCGCGGCCGGGGCAACCAGACGGCGGCCGGAGTCAACGCCGCCACGGAGGACATCGTCGTCGTCGGGCACGCGGACATGGTGTTCCCGCCCGACGCACTGGATCGCATCCGCCGACATTTCCTGTCGCACCCCCGGTGCCCCGGCGGATGCCTCGGTCACCGGTTCGCATCGGACCGCTGGCCATACCGCCTCATCGAGTGGTTCGATCGCCGCCGGGCCGTCGCCGGGCACTCCTACGGCGACCAGTGCCAGTTCTTTCGTCGCATAGTGCTGGCGACCGTCGGAGGGTTTCCGGCCCAGCCGATCCTGGAGGACGTGGAACTGTCGGCCCGCTTGCGCTCGCTCGGGCGGCCCGTCTTCCTGGATTGCCCGGTGACGGTTTCGCCCCGCCGCTTCGAGCGACTCGGGGTCGCCCGCACGCTCTGGCAGAACTGGCGGTTCCGACGGGCGTACGGGCGCGGCGGGGTCGCGGCGACCCGCGCGATCTTCGACCGCTACTACCCGCCCTCCAAGGACGCGCCATGACCGCCGCAACCGTCCCCGGTGACGCCCACGATACGCGGTTGCTCGGCCACACCCACCCGTCGGACTGGGTGAATCCCGAGCCGGCCGAGCGGTACAACCTCGTCGTGATCGGGGGCGGGACCGCCGGACTCGTGACGGCGGCCGGGGCGGCCGGGCTGGGCGCAAGGGTCGCCCTGGTGGAGCGGGAGTTGCTCGGCGGCGACTGCTTGAACGTCGGCTGCGTGCCGTCCAAGTCCTTGATCCGGTCCGCCCGCGCGGCGGCGCAGGTTCGGGACGCCGGGCGGTTCGGGGTTCGGGTGCCCGACGGGTGGCAGGTCGATTTCGCCGCGGTGATGGAGCGGATGCGTCGGCTCCGCGCCGACCTGAGTCCGCACGACTCGGCCTCCCGGTTCAAGGGCCTCGGGATCGACGTGTTCCTCGGTGCGGGGCGGTTCACCGCACCGGACGTGGTCGAGGTCGCAGGCCGGTCGCTCCGCTACAGCCGTGCGGTGATTGCCACCGGCGCACGAGCGCATCGGCCGACGACACCGGGACTCGCAGAAGCCGGATACCTGACGAACGAGTCCGTGTTCGCCCTGACCGAGTTGCCCCGCCGTCTCGCCGTCATCGGGGCTGGGCCGATCGGGTGCGAACTCGCCCAGGCGTTCGCCCGGTTCGGGTCGCACGTCACGATCATCGGGAACCACCCCCAGGTGTTGCCGAAAGAAGACCGTGAAGCCGCAGACCGGGTCGAGGCGGCGCTCCGCCGCGACGGGATCACGCTCACACTCGGCTGTGATGTCACACGGGTCGAACGGCGCGGGGCGGACAAGGTGCTGCACCTCGTGTTTGGCGGGGTGCCCCGCGAACTGGCGGTCGATGAGATCCTCGTCGGTGCCGGCCGGGTGCCGAACGTGGACGGACTCAACCTCGAAGGGGTCGGCGTCGCGTTCGACCCGCGGACCGGCGTGACTGTGGACGACCGGCTCCGGACGACAAACGCCCGCGTGTACGCCGCCGGCGACGTCTGCTCGCAATACAAGTTCACCCACGCGGCCGACGCGATGGCCCGCGTCGTCATCCAGAACGCACTCTTCCGGGGCCGGGCGAAGGCCAGCGCCCTCACGGTCCCGTGGTGTACCTACACCGACCCGGAAATCGCCCACGTGGGCCTGTACGAGCACGAGGCGAAGGAGCGGGGGATCGCCTACCGCGCGTTCACACAGGAGTTGAGCCGCGTCGACCGCGCGGTCCTCGACGGCGAGGACGAGGGCTTCGTGAAGATTCTCGTCCACCCCAGGAAGGACACCATCCTGGGCGCGACCGTGGTGGCGGCCCACGCCGGCGACCTGATTTCTGAGATCACCCTGGCGATGGTCGGGAAACTCGGGCTGGGCATGATCGCCAAAACCATCCACCCGTACCCAACGCAGGGCGAGGCGATCAAGAAGGTCGGCGACGCCTACAACCGCACGCGACTGACGCCGACCGTGAAATGGCTCTTCGACAAGTGGCTGGCCTGGGGCCGATGGTGACTCGGAACCGGTGATTCTGCTGCGACGTGGGCTGCCTCACAGACGGACACATAGCACGAGTTAGCATGGAACCATGCTCAGGTGGATGACGCTCTCTAAAAAGAGGCCGCAGCCGCCGACAGCGAGAGTCGAACGCCATCGCCGTTTGGGCAACTCACTGGCAACGCCCGATCCCAGTGCGGAGGGTTACAGATGCGTCCGCTGAGGAAATGCCAAGCCGATCCGGTCGATCCCGTGCGGGGGGTGACAGAGCAGTTCGCCGCACTGTTGACACAGGTCGCCTATGACGTGGCCCTCCGGCACGGGGTGGCGGGCTCGTTCGCAGACCTCGAACTGGATTTGTGGAAGCGGCTTCGAGCCGTGGTTGCCGAACACATTCCCGAAATGTGCCGACCGGTGTGCCTCTCTTCCGGTGGCTGAGTCGGCGGCCGCGGTGTGATTGTTCGATCGGGAACGACGAGGCGACCCAGGTGGCCGGAGACGCCTTCAACCGCCACCGGTTGCCACCGGCTCTCAAGCGTCCGCCTGGAGTCGAGCGTGAGCGGAGCGAATTCCGGAAAACTGTGATCTGCCTCACAGAGACCAGTTCGGGGCGAGATAGGATAATACCTCCTGCTCCTGCGAAACATTGGTGGTATCCCACTCGTAGCCCGCAGGTTCGGTTCGGGCACTTATCGCCCGAACCCTCCGATCCGAGAGTTCATTCCCAGTTGCCCCGTGGTGGCGTTCCGCCCCCGGTCCGGGCGCGGGGCATGTTGGGTGAACACTCCCCCGCTATTCACGAAGGTGCAGCACCCCCATGCCCGGACCATCCCGTCGTTCAGGGTTCACCCTGATCGAGTTGCTCGTCGTCATCGCCATCATCGCCGTCCTCATCGGCCTACTCCTTCCCGCCGTCCAGAAGGTGCGGGAGGCGGCCTCTCGCCTCACCTGCCAGAACAACCTGAAGCAGATGGGGCTGGCTCTGCACAATTACGAGAGCAGTTACGGCCGGTTCCCGCACGGCGGGCAGGGGCGGAACGCCGCCGGCACTGCCAACGTGTTCTACACCGACAGGTACGTCGAGGAGGCCACCCCGACACCGATCGTCGGGCAGATCTCGCACTCGCTACAAACCCGCCTGCTACCGTACCTGGAACAGGACAACGTGCTGCGACTGATGAACCTGGACTACGCGTACAACGACCCGTCGTTCCCCAACAACCAGGTGGCCGCCCGCACCGTAATCAAGATCTTCATCTGTCCTTCCACCGCGAACCGGTCCGGTAACGCCGATGCGGCCGGGTTCGCGTACACCGACTACGCCAACCCGGCGACGGCGATGATCAACGCCAACACGCCGCCGAACATCGCCATCACCCCGGCTCCGGCCTACGGCGTGCCCGACCCCACCTGGGCCGGCCCCCGACTGGTCTGCCTGTTGAACGGCTCCCACCCGCGGTCGGCCGGGCAGGTGCCGGACGGCACGAGCAACACCATCGCCATCTGCGAGATGGCCGGGCGGAGCGACGCCATGCCGTTCAGCCCGAAGACGGTGAACACACTGAACCCGAGCGGGCGGCGGTTCTGGGCGTGGGCGGAACCGGACAACGCCTTCAACGTGGACCAGCTCATCAACAACAACGCTACCCCCCGCGGCGGCCCCGCCACCTGCCCGTGGACGCTACTCAATTGCGGGCCGAACGAGGAGATCTTCAGCTTCCACTCAGGTGGGGCAAACATGGTGATGGGTGATGGCAGCGTGCGGTTCATGCGGGAGAGCACGAACGGGGCCGCCCTGCGGGCCTTCCTGACGGTGGACGGCGGCGAAGTCACTCCGGCGGATTGAACACCGGACGTCGCGGTGCGGGGCGTTTCCCCGCGCCGCGGCGGGGTTCCATTCCTCTAACTCACGCCTGCCCCACCCACACACATGCTCCCACTCCTGCTCGCCTCCCTCGCGCTCGCGGTTGACCCGACCGCGAAGCTCGATCCGACCCAACCGTACACGGCCGAAGCGACTGATCCGGTGACGTACTTGGTGGACTTCCGCGCAGTCGTCACCGCCCCACAGAACACCAGGAAACTCGCCGTTTGGGTGCCGGTGCCGCCGTCGGACAACGCCCAACGTGTGAGCGAGTCGAAGTGGGCCAGTTTCCCTACCGACGTGAAGCCGGCATTGCACACCGAAGCCGTGTTCGGCAATACGTTCGCCTACTTCGAGTTCGAGAACCCGCAGGGCGGGCAGATTATCACCCACACGTTCACTGCGAAGGTGAGCGAGTTGCGCTGGAATGTGGACGCGCTCAAGGTGGAGCCGGTGGCCGAGTGGCCGAAAAAGTTCGCGCCGTTCCGCCGCGGTGAAGCACTCATCAAGGTGGACGATACGTTCCGCAAACTGGCCGCCGAGATCGCGGCGGGCAAATCCAGGGCGGGCGAGCAACTGTTCGCCGTCACCGACTGGGCGCAGCAGAACCTGACCTATGACCACAGCAACACGTCGCTGGTGGCCAGCAGCGAACATGCCCTGACCAAACGGCGAGGGGACTGTAGCGACTATCACGGACTGTGCTCGTCGTTCGGCCGGTCGCTCGGGGTGCCGACGCGGGTGACGTACGGGCTGCATTTGTTCCCGAAGAACCTGCCGTGCCACTGCAAGCTGGAGGCGTACTTGCCGCCCTATGGGTGGGTGAGCTTCGACGTGTCCGAAACCCAGCGGCTGGTGAAGCGGATCGCGGATGCAAAGGGGCTAACAGCGGACGAGAAAGCACGGTTGACCAAAGCGGCCGGTGAGCGGTTCCGCCGAGGGTTCCGGGACAACACCTGGCTGTTGATGACCAAGGGCACCGATTACGAACTGGCACCGAAGGCGAGCGGGAGGGTGCCGCTCATCGGCACCATCTACGCAGAGGCGGATGGCAAGCCGCTACCCACCCCGGACCCGGCCGACCCGACCAAGCGGGAGTTCGGGTGGATGACCGCCCACAAGTACACAGCCGACAAGCCGACCGTGTACCCGTTCAAGGACGAGCAGACCCTCGTCCGTGATGGCGGGCGGTGAGGCCGTTCTTGCCTCGTCCCGCCCCTGCGTTTCGAGTCTGGGCTAACAGGATACGAAGGAGCGAGGATTTTACTGATGAACGCGCAGAAATGCCTATTGGTCGGCATGCTAATCTCGCTCGTGGGATGCTCCGTTACTACTTCGCGTGGTGCAGACCCGCCCAAAGCCGTCCGGGTGGGTGAAAACGACCAGAAGGCCTTTGTGGAGGGGATCGAGGAAGCGGAACAGTTCCGCCGCTCCCTCCTGACGACGGACTCGAAAGACGTTCGCCGCGCGACCCTCCTCTGCCGTGCCATTTCTCGGTTCCCAGCCCTGACCGAAAAAGCTCTGAAAGATCGGCCGACACTGAGCGACTTCAAGCTGACCGAAACTCAACTGTTACAGCAGGTCGAAGGAACCAGCCCGACGAAAGGCTCGGATGCCTTTGGGACTTTCCAAGGTCGTTGGTACGGCGTGTGGGACAAATGGAACGTCGATCATGACTGGGCGGAAGTGACGAATTACAAGCAGCCGAAGCGACTGAGCGACACCAACGAACTCGGCCTTCGCGCCGTCCAGTATGCGTGGATCGGCGACGGCTTCGGCTGGAATGTCGTCGCCGTTCCTGCTGGTAATATGACGGGCGATGTAATCCTGGGAAGCGTCTACCACCTGGCCGATGCCGACCCCAAGCGGGTTCGATCGCGGCAGCCCCACGTCGGAATCGCAGCGGGTGACGGCCGCCTCATCTGGCTCACGAAACAGGAAGTCTTTTTCGAGCAGGCCTTGCCCGGCAAAACGGCCAAGGATGACCGCTATTCCATCACGGGGTTCCGGTATCGAATCGACGGCGGCAAACTGTCGGCCGACAAGAATGCGTTCCAGGCCGTCTACACCCGTGACGAAAAGACGCGGCCCGCGTGGTTCCCGTTCGAGATCGACCTCAGTGTGAAGTGATCGCTTCGGACCGGGATTGTTGACCGTGATCGAGCAACAGGAGAGGTGCTCCGTCATCTGCCGCCATCACGTCGCCCACCACCGAAGCGGCAACGTACCCGGCCGAATGGAGTTCGCGGAGAACTTCAGTCACTTGATCGGCGGGGACACCGGCCAGCAATCCGCCGGAGGTCTGTGGGTCGAACAACCAGGCCGGAAGAGGCTGAGGCCCGCCGATCCGACAGGCGACTTTGGCGTTGTCGCGGTGGAGGGTGCTGACGATTCCGGCGGCGGTCACGTCGAGGACGCCGTCGAGCAGGGGCACCCGGTCCGCGTACAACCTCGCCCCAACGCCGCTCGCGTCGAGCATTTCCAGGAGGTGTCCGGCCAGACCGAAGCCGGTGACGTCCGTGCAAGCTCGGACGCCGAACCGCTCGAACACCCCGGCCGCGTCCCGGTTGTCCCACAACATGGTGCTGATGGCCGCTGTGTACCACTCGGCTCGGCAGTGGCCGCGCATCCACGCCGCGAGCAGCGCCCCGGTGCCGAGCGGCTTGGTCAGGATCAAGCGGTCGCCGGGCGTCAGCCCTCCCTTGCGAAAAAGCCGGTTCTCCTCCGCCAGACCGGTCATCGCGAACCCGACCGCGAGTTCGCTCCCCTCCGTCGTGTGCCCGCCCGCGAGGGTGACGCCGAGTTCGCGGAACGCCCGCTGCGCGCCGGCGAGCAACTCGAAGAGTTGGGCCTCCTGGATCGGCCCGCGGGCGTGCGGGAGCGTCGCGATCGCCAGCGCCGCGAACGGGCGGGCGTTCATCGCGTACAGGTCACTGACCGCATGCAGGGCCGCGACGCGGCCGAACAGGTACGGGTCGTCTGTGAACGACCGGAAGTGATCCACGGTCTGCACCTGGACCGGCCCGCCGGCCTCGCCGCGGAACACGGCCGCGTCCTCGCCGTGGCGAGCACCGATCAGCACCCGAGGATCTTGTTCTGGGTCGAGCCGCTTCAAAACGGCCGAGAGCACGTCCCCGGAGACCTTCGACCCGCAGCCCCCGCACCGCATCTGCGGGAGTGCGTCGTCCACTTCACCCGGAACCGCGGGCATCTCCGCCGGCCGGAATGATTCGACCCACCGGCGGTCGATTCGGTCCTTCAGCCGCCGGACCCAGCGAGATTTCCAGGCGACCGGGCCGTAGTTCAGGACCGCCGTCCCGTCGCCGACGTTCAGCAGATAAAGGCAGCGCCGCTGGGGACGGAACCGGCGGAGGGATCGGCCGTGCAGGAAGGAGGCGATGTTCTCAAACAGGATCTCGCCTTGCCGGACGGCGTACACTCCGCTGCGGGCGAGGTCCGGGTACGCCGCGAACGACACGCAATCCCCGGTGCCGAACGTGGCCGAGTCGGACTCGGCCTGGAGGGTTTCCCGGACGCGAAGGAAGCCGCGGTCGTCGGTCACCAGCCCGCTCTCGCGGACGAGGTCCGGGGGAGCGCCGGGCGTCGCCCACAACACCGCGTCGCACGCCAAGCTCTCGCCGTCCGCCAACGCCAGCGTGCCCGCCTCCCGACCGGACACGCGGCAACTCAGCCGCCAGGCGATGCCGCGAGAGCGGAACTCGCGTTCGTAGGCCGCCGCCGTCTTCGCCGGGAACCGTGGCAGAAGCCGGGAATTGGCCTGGAGCAGTGTGATCCGAAAGTCGGGGAGGTGGCCGAGGCGATTGTGGACGGCCACCGCCAGTTCGCACCCGCTCGCCCCGCCGCCAACGATGGCGAGGTGGAACGGTCGGAAGGCACTCTTGAGTTCCGCTTCAATCCCGTCGAGACGGTCGAGGAGCACGGACAGCGGGCGGAGGGGGATGGCGAATCCGGGAGTGGCCGCGCTGGCCAGGTCGGCCGGCACCGAGCCGAGGCAGAGGGAGAGCGCGTCGTAGGCGAGCGGCGGCCGGTCCGCGAGATTCACCTGCCGCGTTTTCGGATCGATGCCGACGACCCGCGCGGGGACGAACCGGACCCCGGCCGACCGGCAGAGCCGCACGAGGTCGATGGTCAACTCCTCCCGCCGGTACTCGCCGGCGATGTGGGCGGGCACCATCGCGGAATAGGGGACGGCCGGAGCCTCGTTCACGAGGGCGACGGCCACGCCGGGCAGCGGCCGCATCCGCCACTTCCGGACGAATACGAGGTGGGCGTTCCCGGCCCCGACCAACACGACCGATTTCTGCACCGGGATCGGCGGAGCGAGCGAGTTCATGTGATCGCCATCCCGCGGTCGTGGTCCTGGTGGGCCAATCGAGTCCGCATCATTCCGAATCTCCTCAGTCGTTGGGAATCGTCCCCGACCCGAAGCTCGCCTTCGGGGAACTCCCGCCGGCCGATCCGGGTGTCTGCCGGGAGTTTAACGACCAGTCGTACTCGGCGTACACCAAGCCGGTCGGATCCTGGACCTTGCGTCGCAAGGCCGCTTGCACCGCCGGATCCTCCGCCCGGTCGGCCAACCAGGAGAACACGCCACCGAACTCTTTCCAGTCTTCGGCGTACCACTTCAGGATCGGGCTGAGCGTGAGGGTATCCGGTAACAAATCGTAGGCGACGTACTTCGGGCTGTTGGAAAACAGAATTGATTGATCCCGTAGCTGCGCGTCCAAGTTTGACCCGGTATACGCCTCCGGCCGGATCGGGGGGCACCCGCGGGCGGCGCAGACGAGTGCGACGTGGACCCGCGGTTCCTTGAACGTGGGGCGGATCAGTTTGTGTTCGAGGTCGTTCAGGCTCATGGTCGCCCCGGCCACGAGGTGTTCCTTCACGTCGAAAAACCCCAGCCCGTAGTGTTGGTAGTTCATCACCGAATCCTTGATCCGGTGGGTGATAACGCCGTTCACGACCAGCGCGTTGTAGGCGTTGCAGTAGAAGGCGAGTCGGTCCTCGGGGGTGGGAAGGTCGTCCGGCCGCGCCGTCCCGATCTGCCGTAAGTAGGTGCGGAACAGGTGGTCGCGGGCCATCCCGTCGTAGTCGATCAGCCCGCCTTCGACGTAGGACTTGAGCAGGTAGTCCCAGAGGGCGTGGTCCACGCCGGACACGTCCGGATTCGGGACCGGCTTGGTCGTCGGCTTGGCCGCGTCGAACGCCTTGAGGGCGACGACGAGCGGGACCAGGAAGGAGACCACGCTCAGCCAGAAGAACGCGCCGTAGTAGCTCTTTTTCGCTGGTGCCGACATCGGCGATCTCCTTCGCAGTGCGATCAGGTTCCTTGGCTATTCGCCGCCGGTGACGAGTGGCCCGTCCGAGGCCGCGTACGCCCACATGCCGCCGTCGTCGTTCGCCGCGCGGCGGAAGCCGGCTTGCCGGAGTCGGACCGTCAGGTAGGACGACCGCACCCCGCCCGTGCAGTAGCAGACGATGATCGCGTCGCTTGGCACGGCGAGGGAGGACAGGTGGGCACGCAACGCGGCCAGGTCGTACGATCCGGTCGAAGGGTCGATGAAGCGATCCCAGGCTAGGTGCAACGCGCCAGGCACATGCCCGCCTCGCGCCTCTCCATATTTCGGCGTTCCGAGGAACTCGTCCCGACCGCGGGCGTCGAGGACCACCGCCCCGGCCGGTGCCGTCCGAACGTCGCGGCGGAGCGAGTCGTCGAGCGTGGGAACCCATTCGGGTGCCGCGTCGCGAACCGGCCGGAATCCGTGCCGAGTCCGGGTCCACTCCTCGACGCTCACGGGCTGCGCGTCGTTCACCCCGAGGAAGCCGAGCATCCAGGCGACCCGCCCTTCCTCGCCCCAGCCGTTGCTCCCGTCTCCGACAACGACCACCGGACGACCCGGCCGGACCCCGACCGCCGCGAGTCGGCGGCACAGTTCGGCGCGGTCGGGCAGGAGGTAGCCACGTCGCGGCATGGTCGGCTCGGCGAAGTCTTGCCACTGAACCCGAACCGCCCCCGGTAAGGATCGGCGCAGCGGCCAGGGACCGCCGCGGGCGTCGAGTAGCGTCACCTCGATGCCATCGGTTCCCGCCGATTCCACACCCGTTCCCCAAGCCCAGTACGCACCGCCGCCGATCGCGACGGCCCCGGCCACGCGAAGGAGACGCCCGAGGACGGCTCGGCGGTCCAAGCTCTGGTTCGTCAGCACCACGACAGGAACTCCCATTTCAAGGATGTCGGCTTCCGCCGGGTGTGCCAACCTTCGGAAGGCTCAGCCGCTCCGTTCCCAATTGAAGGAGGGGTGCCGGTGCCTCGCCGAGGTGGAGGATCTTCATCGGGCAGCGGACGACGCACTCGCCGCAGCCGACGCAGGGCGTGTCGGCGAGCGTCACGTCCTGGCCTCGCAGGGCGCGGGACTTGATGTCGATCCCCATCTGGCAGTACTGGTTGCACACGTTGCAGTCGATGCACTTACCCTTCTCGGCCGTGATCTTGAACCGCGACCAGCGGCCCCAGAAGTTCATCCAGAACGCGAGCGGGCACCACATCCGACACCACACCCGCTGGCCAAGGAACGGGTACAGCCCGATGGCGACGGCCCCAGCGAGGAACGTGCCGACCCACACGTTGTAAAGCCCGAGCGGCCCCTTGAACCCGTACAGATCGACGGCCGTGCCGACGGCGGCCAGGACGATGAACACGAACCCCGCCCGCTCCCATTTCCGCGGCCCATCCCCTTTCGGCCCGCGGTGCCGAAACCCGTTCCCGACCGTCTCGGCGAGCGCGCCGCACGAGCAGACGTAGGAGCAGTACAGTTTCCCCCAGCGGACCGTGACGAGGGGGATCACGACGAAGGTGAGGAATACCGCCCACGCCACGCCGACCACGGCGACCGTGTGCCACCACTCGGGGTCGCCCGGACCGACCGCCGGGTCGAGCGTGAACGCGCCGATGTTCAACGGCCAGGCGTTCAGCGAACGGGACAGGAGCGGCGTCCACGGGTTGCGGCCGAGCAGGACGACGAGCGCGGTCGGGATGCCCCACCAGAGGGTCCACTGCACCGCGATGATCGTCAGATTTCGCCGCCAGACGATGCGGTGACGGGCCTTGACCGCCCAGTACACGCCGAAGCCCGCGATCGCGGAAAAGTAGAGCAGGTAGTACAGGCCGGAGAGGTTGGAGAAGAAGGCAGGGACCACCCGGTAGACCCAGGCGAACCCCGGCAGGTAATAAGGCCCGGCTCCAGCGAGTTCGGGGGTGGTCGTGAAGAGGTTGGCGACGACGTGATACACCGAGAAAAGCAAGCCCGACGTCACCATCCCGCGAACGCTATGATCGGTTGGCACGAACGGTCGGCGGTCCGCCAGCCGGATGGAGACGTTGACCATCCATAGCGCGAAGTTCACGAGGAAGAGAATCGGCATGACGTACCCGAGGACGGTTCGGCTCGCGGAATCCAGCCACGCGCCGAATGACTGAGTCACACCGGGTACGAGGATCTTCCCGCCCCCCGCGTCTTCGGGGCGGAGCACGACGAACTTGGCCAGAAAGTACACCACTAGGCCGAGGAGCAGGCCCACCACCGCCCACCCGAGCCGCTTCCGCGTCCACACGCCGTCGAGTTCCAGTCCCATATCGAGCAGAAAGTCCACCGGCGGCAGCGTGCCGATCAGCACGATCACGTGGTCGTTCGGAATCACCTTCCGGTCGCCCGATAGGGCCAGCGAGACTTCGGCCTCCCGCACCTCGGCCACCTCGCTACCGTAAACGATTCGCACCCGTCCAGCCGCCACGGCCTCGTCGATCAGTCGGCGGTTTTCCTCCTTGGCGCGGAACAGGTCCGTCCCGCGGTAGGAGAGGGTGACGCGGTTGTCCTCCGCCAGCAACAGGGCCGCTTCGATGGCGGAGTTCCCGCCGCCGACCACGAGAATGTCTTTTCCCCGGTAATCCTCTGGGTTGTGAAGCCGGTAGGTCACCTTGTGGGCCAGTTCGGCCCCCGGACACTCCAGCAGGCGGGGTTGCCCCTGCCGCCCGATGGCGACGACGACGTTGCGAGTGGGGAAGTGGTGCCCAGACGCCGTTTCCACAGCAAACTGGTGCTCGCCGGTCTGTCGGACGCGCTTGACTTCGGTGTCTTCCTGTACGTGCAGTTGACGATCCGCGACGAGACGCTCGACCATCGCCACGAACTCGTCCCGCTCCAGGTCCGTGCCCGTCTCCAACACGCTGGCGTTCGCGAGGGAACGCGGCTCAGCGTAGACCTTCTTGCCCGGTGGGAACCCGCGAACCGTGCTGGCGAGTTTCGCCCGTTCCAGGACGACGTACCGCAGACCAATCTTCTGCGATTCGATCGCGGCAGACAAACCCGCCGGCCCGCCGCCGATGATGACCACGTCGAGCGGGCCATTGGCTTCAGCTGCGGGTCGCCGAAACTCGCCGCTCGCATTCATCGTGGCGATGACGGCCGCTCCCTGGTTGGCCGCCACCTTGACGAGCGGCGTTCCGGTCACGTCGCCGACGACAAAGATGCCCGGCAAGCTCGACTCGAAGCGGGCGTCGAGGACCGGGACGATCTCTTGGGGCGGGACCGTTGCCCAATACCGCGCGGGGTTACGAGTTGGGCGGCTTGAAGTTGCGGGCATCGACCATCCTTGTGCCAGATTCTGCGAGGCTGGAGTAAGGCACGAGCGTGCCCGAGTGCCCAAGTGGCCCGTGCCACCCGCAGCTCATCCCTTTTACCCGTGGGCGGCCCGAATCACTGTGAGGTGCCTCACCAACCTTGATCGACTTGGAATCGAAGTGCCGGATCGACGGGATTCGCGTGTTGGAGCAGCGACCGCGGATCGGAATCGGGGCGGTGTGAAGTGCCTCACAGACCGCGGCGGGCGAACCGCCGATACTGCCACCGCGTCAAGACGCGACCCGTCGTTCGGGTCTCACTCCTCACCCGGAAAGGTACACCACTGATGAAGCTCTCGCGTCTCGCCCCCGTTGCACTGGTCCTCGGGGTGCTGTGTCTCGTTCCCGCCGGCGCGTACGGCCAACACCGTCGGCTGTTCGGGCCGCGGTGCTCCAACTCGTACTCGCGTCCGGTGCAGATCGTACCGTCGATGACCTACTCGTCGGGCTGCCCGACCGGGAACTGCGACCCCGCCGGCCCGGTCGTCGGCTCGTACCCGTCGAACCCCTACGGCGGGGTCTCGTACCCGGCCTACCCCGCCGTCGGCTCGTACCCGTCCGGCCCGGCCCCGCGCCAGGGCGTGTTCGGCCGCATGCTTGAGGGGTCGGGTAGTCGGTAACGTGGCAACCTTGTAACAGCCGACAGTGCGTCAATCGGCATCCAGGATCACATACCAGGAGAACCGCCAGCTATTCGCAGAGCTTGTGCGACCTGACTTCACACCAGTTTCCTTTCGCTCTTTCCGGGTATGAATCCGCTTAGTGTTCATTTCTGCCGTCTTCTCGGTCGCCGGTGTGCGGGGATTCGCGGGCATGGGGCCCCCGCACACCGGCGGCCGAGACGGATCAGCACGGACCACTCTTGCTGGATTTCGTCTTCTCACCCTGCCGGATTCGAGGGAGTCGGGAGCGGGGATGGGCCGGTCGGCGGGATGTGTAGGCCGGGTCGTCGGTCGAGAGGCCGGTGACGCGGTGGACCTCTCGTGTGGTGGCCGTCATTCAACCGCTCGACCGGCCGATGCGGGCCAGCCGGCAGAACAGGACGGTTTCGCCCTCGGACAGTTGGCGGCAGAAGTAGCGGCGGCCGTCCGGCGTGTTCGCCGCCCAGAACAATCGGAGCGGGTCGGCCCCCTCGCCGAACGCGAACCCCCCGTTCCCCATCCCCATCCAGCGGGGCGGCAGCGCGTCGAGGAAGTAGTCGTACGTCTCGCCATCGACTTCGCAGACGCGGCCCTCGGTCGTGGTCCGGCCGATCATGCCGGCCCAGTCTTCGGAAACGGGGCGGGCGACGATGTCGCCCTGCTTCAACCGGGCAACGAGTTCGCCGATCGTGAACGCGGTCATGTGGCACCTCGGGTAAGTGGAACCGTGCAGAACCATGAAAAGCGTCACCGGCCTTTCGCCGGCGGGAGCCGACGCAAGGCGAGCGGGTGAGCGTCTACCCGAGTGAGAGAGTGTGGAGGCCCCCGTGGTGCGGGTGTGGGCCTCGGGAAAGAACCGGTGCGTTTACTCGTCGGCCTGGGCGTGCTGCTCGAACATCCAGTCGTGGCAGCGGTCGGCCACCTTCACCAGCAGCGGCAGGTCGGACTTGCCGAAGCTGTCCGCCCGCTGCCAGGTGCCGCCCTGGTCGCGGTAGATGCGGGCGAACGTGACGTTGTACCAGACGGCCCCGGACTCCTTGTCCGTGTTCGCCCAGACGGCCCCGACGATCCGGCCCATGCGGACCTCGTGGACCGGCCGGTTGCCGTTCGGGGCCGGGTCTTCGGCGGGGGACGGTTTCTTCGCGGGTTCGCCGGGCGGCTTGCCGCCGGCCCGCTTGTCGCGGGGTTGCGTGTTCGTGGACATGGTCGTGTACCATCCTTTCAAGTGTGAGAGTGACGCGGAACCTGATGGAACCTGAATTGCACCACGGGTTGCCCCGGACGGTTCGCTCGTCCGCGTCAGCCCATGCTCACGACTACCCAGCGGGGTTATGCGGGAATCCGCAGCCGACGTGCGGTTTGCGGCGGAACCGAGGGGCGATACTCGATCGAGTGAAGGGGAGGTCCGACAACCCCGCAAACCATCAGGCGATTAGTCGAGTTGTTCACGGGCAGTGCGGAGGGCGTGCCGGACACGTTCGAGATCCGCTTCGGTCAGCAGATCGAGGGGCATCGACAGTCGGACCCGTCCGCCGGGGTAGGTGGAGACGGACACTCCCTGATCGCGGATGGCCTCGCGGACGACATCCGGTTCGGCCAACCGCAACCCGTCCCCCTGGGCTTGGAGCATCAGGATGCCGGTTCGCAGGGCGCGGTTCGGCGCGAGTGGCACCCAGCCCGAGTCTCGCACAGTCTCTTCGATGGCCGTGGCGTTCGCCAACTGCCGGCGGTGCCCGTCGGGGTGAGAACCGATCCGGTCAACCGTGTCGCCCGCGGCCCCCTGGCAGGTCAGGAGTGCGGCGATGCCGAGCGTTTCCGGGACGCGCTGCTCGGCCCGCGAACCCGCTGTCCGGCGGAGCAGCGGGTCGTCCAGGTCGTCCGAATCGAGCATGGCGGTGAGGATCGTTTCGATCCGCTCGGCGGATCGTAGCCGGCCGTAGAAGCCGAGGCCGAGCGGGTGGTACGCCCCCAGCCACTTATGGGCGCTCGCTAGGAACAGGTCGCAGGCCCGGAAGTCGGACCGGGCATGGCAGAAGTCTTGGGCACCGTCCACGACCGAGAACATCACCCGGTCCGGGTCCAGCGATTCGACGATGTGTGAGATGGGCAACCGGATGCCGTCGTGGCTGACGGCGGTCAGGAACAGCCCGTCGCAGCCGTACGCACCGAAAGTCTTCTGGACCCGCTCCAGCAACTCGGGTTCGGTGAGTTGTCCGCGAACCGCGGCGTCCCGAACCGGGATGGTCGTGAGTCGCCGGCCGGCCCGCCGACACTCGGCCTCCAGGATGTCCCGGTAGCCGGGCCAATCGAGGTCGGTAGTCAACACGTTCCGGCACGGGTGGAACAACACCCTGGCGGCCAGCTTCATCAGTTGGGCGGATCGGTTCGCCAAGAGAACCGGGAATCCGGCCGGAGCGCCGGCGACGGTGCGGAGAGTTTGTTTGAGGTGGTCGATGCCGTGCCAGCCGGACAGGCGGGCGTGACGGCGAGCGATGTCCGCGGGGAGGTCGTGGATGCCAGACCGGAGGAACCGCTCGAAGTACACGGACCCGCCTTCCTCGGCGGCCCAGTCGGCGAAGGCGTGATCGGCCAGTCGGGCCTGCGGTGTCATCCGTCCGAGGCGAGCCGTATCGAGATACAGCACGTCACTCACAAGCCATGATCCTCCGATCCGATCCTAGCGGGTCGGGTCGGCCCGATCCAGTAGAGAATGGAACGGGGCGGCGTACACCGCCAGCCGTCGCCAGCGGTCCTTCGCCAGCCGCACCGCCTGGGCGTCGAAGTGGAGAAGGAAGCGGACGGTCCGTGACCGCTCGTCGAGCTCCTGCACGCCGCACGCCCGGTCGCCGTACACCCCCATGTCCCCGAGCAGGTCAGGTTCGGCGGCGAGCGCCGACTCGCGGACGAGCCGGAGGCTCAGCCCGTGGTTGTGCTGCTCCATTACCCACGGGAGGATTTCGCCGGCGGGAAGCAGGGCGTCGCTTGGCCACAAGTCGTCGCGGAGGACGATGATTCGTTCGACGAGTACGCCCCGGTGGGCAGCGGCGAAGTTGGCCGCCATGCTCTGGCAGCCGGGGGCGTCTCGCCAGTAGTCCCGGCTGCGGACCCAGGCAACGGACTGATACTCCTTGATGTCCGGGCTGCTGAGCAACGCCTCGTAGACGGCCCGCCACGTCTCGGTGCCGCCGAACGCAATAGTGCCGCCTGCCAGGGTAGCCACCTGGGCGTTGACGGAGGCCAGCTTCAGTCCGGCAATCTCGCGGAGGATTGGGTCGCGCTGGTCGGCCAGGTCGGTGAGCGTCTTGCAGAAGGCGAGGTAATGGGCGAACAGGTCGGGCTGGGCGGCGAGCGCGAGCGGCACGGCCAGCCGTTCGAGGGCGTCGTTCCGCTGGCGGTCGCGGTCGCGCTCCTGCTGCATGTAGCTGACGAACAGCCCGCCCAGGACGCTGACTAGTGCCCCCAAGACAGCGACCTGAGCCGGGAGCGGGGCGAACACACTCACCAGCGCCATCGTTAGCGAGCCAACCAGGGCAGTGCCGACGAACTGGAAGCTCCACAGGACGGACCGGCGGTGAGTGGGGGTCGGACGCAACATGCCGCCGACGGTACGACATGCCGATCCGAATGACAAGCCGAGGCAAACCCGCTCTCCGAATAGGCTGTGGTTTCAGGTCGTGAAACTCACTTTGCGCGACATAAAAAGTCGTGCTATCGTGGCCCGGAATCGCACCAATTCGACCCTATGGAACTGACCACCCGACCCGACCGCACCGACCAAGCTCCGGCCTTCCAACACCAGAATCCGGGCGACCCCCTACGTCTCCGCGGCCAACTCGAAGAAGCCTTCCAGGCGTGGCTCACCCGTTCGCCGTCGGTTGAGACGCGGGACGGATACTCCCGCGACCTGTTCCAGTTTCTTGACTTCGCCGGGGTGCCAAACGGCGAATGGGAGAAACTCGCACAAATTCGACCAGGAATCGTATCCGCGTGGCGGGATCACCTGCTTGAAGGCGGACTGTCGAACACGGCGATTGGCCGCAAGCTGTCGGTCCTCCGCAGTCTCTACGGCTACCTCCGCAAATACGGCTACACCGGGGCCAATCCGGCTGACACCGCGTTCGTCGCCGCCCCGCCAGTTCCGCGGGACGGCAAGACCGTGGCACTGTCCCCCGAAGACTGCCGCCGGTTGCTAGACTTCCCGACTGCCGAAACACCAGAGGGAGTGCGGGACCGGGCGATTCTGGCGATCTTGGCGTTTACCGGTTGTCGCGTCGGCGAGGTCTGTCGGCTTCGCATCGGCGACTTCAAGCGAAGTGGTGGCCATCAGGTGCTGGAGGTCCGCGGCAAGGGCGGCAAGGAGCGTCGGATGCCGCTTCATCCCGAAGCGGTCGAGCGGCTCGAAGCGTGGTTGGCCATCGTCGGCGACGGGGTGACGGACGCTCCGCTGTTTCGACCGCTGAAGACCGCACGCGGTCAGGGCAGGGACGGGTTTCTCACTTCCCCGCTCACCCGCCGCGGACTTCAGTATCTCGTGGAACGATACGTCCGAAGGCTTGGCCTCGACCCGAACGTGACGGTCCACTCGTTCCGGGTGACGGCCCTGACCACCGCCCGCGAGCGCGGGGCGGACATCGTGGACCTACAGGACTTCGCCGGGCACGCCGATCCGCGGACCACCCTCACCTACATCCGCAACCGCGACCGGCTCAGCCGTAGCCCGGCCTACGTCCTGAAATACTGATGCGACCGCCGACCTTGTGTCGTGCAGGGGGTACGGTCGGAAGACGAGCGGGTGTGGCGAACCGCGAGGCGACTCGGACGGTCCCGTTTTCAACGATGCCGATCCCCTCCGTTGGCTCGTGGGGCTATCTCCGTCGAGCTGGCACAGTCCGGCTTCTCAGAACCAGCCGAATGGGGTACACAGCGGCGGAAAACGACCTCGCTCGGCTCAACGATCCTGGCTTTCCTGGCGTGCGCAAGCTACGCTATAATGAGAGGTTCGGGAGCAAGCAGGAGGAGCGGTCGAAGGAATGGATACGACACGGGAACTCGGAAACGTATGGCCACTGCGGAGCAGATCAAAGCCCTTCTGAAGAGCTACGTCGATGGGGATGGGGAACAGTTCCTCACCGTGTCGATGCAGGTGGCCGCACACGCCGCTCGCCGTGGTCAAGGAAAACTCGCCCAGGACATCCGTGATCTGATCGACGAGGCCAAACGGCGCTCGTCCCAGCCGGCCATCCGTCCGGCCGTCCCCATCGCACGGCCGGCGGGAGAGCTGGCCGACCTGATCCAAGCGTCGTACCCGAAGACTCGACTGGCCGACATGGTTCTGGGACCGTCGGCCCAGGTCTCCCTCAACCGGATCATCGTCGAGTACCGCCAGCAGGACAAGTTGCGTGCCCACGGGATGTCGGCCCGGCGCAAGCTGTTGCTGGTCGGCCCGCCCGGTTCGGGCAAGACGATGACCGCGGCGGCCCTGGCCGGAGAGTTGAAACTCCCCCTGCTCGCCGCGAGACTCGACGGGCTGATCACCAAGTTCATGGGCGAGACTGCCGCGAAACTTCGGCTCGTCTTCGACGCGATGGTCGTCACCCGCGGGGTGTACCTGTTCGACGAGTTCGACGCCATCGGGTCGGATCGCGGGCGGCGCAACGATGTCGGTGAGATGCGTCGGGTGTTGAACTCGTTCCTACAGTTTCTGGAGTCGGACGACTCCGACAGCCTGATTCTCGCGGCGACCAACCACCAAGAAGCCCTTGATCCGGCATTGTTCCGCCGGTTCGACGATGTAATCCGCTACGGCCTGCCCGGCGATGATCAGGTTGAACTGCTGGCCAAGAACCGACTGAACTCGTTCGGCCTCTCGGGTGTCAACTGGGACGAGGTGCGTGCCGCGGCCACCGGCCTGAGCTACGCCGAAGTGACCCGAGCCTGCATGGAAGCGGCGAAAGCCGCCGTACTCGAAGAACGGGATCGGATTGCAACGGAAGACTTGTTGACCACCATCCGCGAGCGCTCCGCAATCCTGGGACGCGACAAGACGTAGCACCGAGTTGACCTGATGAGCAGCGACAACCTTCCGCACCTGATCGTCACCGGCTTCTTCGGGAAGGACAAGTACACGGCCACGCCGAGACTGGGGCCGAGTTTCAACCTGCCGGCACGGGACCGAACCGCGCACGGCACGTCGGTCCGAGAACAACTCCAGAAGGTGCGTGGGGAAAACGACGAGACCCGAGGTGTGTCGCCGGACCAAGAGGAGTCGGCACCGCTAGTGATCGAAGTGCGCAGCGAACCCGGCTTCCTGCTCAAATTGGAAAGTCTCGAAGACAAACGCAAGGGCATTGAGGTCGCCTGCGTCCGCCAGGAAGGCGACGTTCAGATCGCGACTGTTCACATTCCCGAAGGGGCGCTGACGCACTTTCTCAAGCGGGCCGAAGAGTACCTCAACTCGGACACGAAGGGGACGGAGAAGACGCCGTCCAAGCCCAAACACCAAGACCTGATCGCCACCATCGGCCAGATTCGGCTGGCCACGCTGCGTTCGTTCTGGACGGACGACGACGACGACTTTCCGCCCGCCGCGCAGAAGGTGTGGTGGGAAGTCTGGGTGCGCGTCGTCGGTGGCAGAAGTATCTGGGAGTCGTTTCGCATCCTCGCGCAGTCGAACGGACTGGCGGTGGGCAGTGACACCATTAACTTCCCCGACCGCGTCGTCGGCCTTGTGTACGGGACGGCGGAAGAGTTGATGGCATCGGCCGACCTGCTCGACATGATCGGCGAAGTCCGCAAGGCGAAGGAAAACCCTGCCGATTTCATTGCGCTGAAACCGAGCGAGCAGGCAGAGTGGGTAAACGCTTTTCTCAATCGGCTCGTCCCACCACCAGTGGATGCGCCATACGTTTGCGTTCTCGATGGCGGTGTCGTTGCCAACCCGCTGATTCGGCCTGCGCTCGATGCGGCCGACTGTCACCGCTACGATCCGAACTGGCCGCTGGCAGACGCCCCAGATCGGCCGGCAGCACTTCTACGAACGCACGGTTCTGAAATGGCCGGAGTCGTTCTGTATGGACGCCACCTCTCCTCGCTACTTGCCGGTAACGAGTCGCACACACTAACACACCGCATCGAGTCGGTGCGAATCCTGCCGCCGAAACCGTACCAGAACGAGCGACGACTTTACGGTGCGATCACGGCTCAATCAGTGAGCCGTGTGGAAATCGCGGCCCCCGAGCGGCTGCGTTCGTTTTGCATGGCCATCACGACAGACAGCCGGGATCGCGGGCGGCCGTCGTCTTGGTCGGGTGTCGTGGACCAAATCTGTGGCGGCTTTGCCGACCAAAACCCGCGGCTGTTCTTCGTGTCCGCCGGTAACACCGACCCGAACGAACGGCATCGTTACCCGGAGTCGAACGACACGGACATGGTGAAAGACCCGGCCCAAGCGTGGAATGCGATTGCCGTCGGAGCCTGTACCGACTGCGTGACCTACGACTCAAAAGCGTACCCCACCTACAAGCCCATCGCGTCGGTCGGAGACTTGAGTCCTTCCAGCACCACGTCCCTTGCGTGGGAGAAGCCGTGGCCGTACAAGCCGGACTTCGTGTTGGAAGGCGGCAACCAGATCGTCCGCGACGATAAGAAAGCGGTGATGGAAGTCGATGACATGTCGATGCTGACGACCTCTCACGCCACGGGCGGCAGCTTGCTCGTCGATTTTCGGGACACCAGTGCGGCGACTGCCCAAGCTGCGGGCATGGCGGCGATGCTCCAAGCGGAGTATCCGAACCTTTGGCCAGAGACGGTCCGGGCACTGCTCATCCACTCGGCCGAGTGGACGGTTCGAATGTGGGAGGCGTTCGGAAACAGGAAAGTCGATCATGTGAATCGACTCCGCCGCTACGGATACGGCATCCCGAACTTAAACCGTGCCCGGTACTCCGCTCGCAACGCGCTGACGATGGTTGTCGAGCAATCGATCCAGCCGTTCACCAAAGATGACAGCACGATCAAAACCAAAGAGATGGGTTTGCACGCGCTGCCCTGGCCGAAGGAGCAGTTGCTCGAACTGGGCGAGGTCAAGGTGACGCTGCGGGTGACGCTGTCGTATTTCATCGAGCCCAAGCCCGGTCGGCGCGAGGGATTCGTCAAGCACCGCCATCGTTACCAATCACACGGGCTGCGTTTCGAGGTGAAGCGTCCGCAGGAGTCGTTGGACGATTTCAAGAAGCGTGTCAGCCAAGCCGCGAGGGCCGAGGAAGAGGAGTTTGAAGCCGTCGGCGACACGTCGGGTTGGGAACTCGGGCCGAAGGTGCGGACACGAGGATCGGTCCACTGCGACTGGTGGACCGGAACGGCGGCGGACTTGGCCAACAGCGGCGTGATCGCGGTGTACCCGGTCAGCGGCTGGTGGCGAGAGTCGAAGGGCAACGACTGGTCGAAGGAGGCGAGGTACGCGCTGATCGTTTCGATCCAGACCGAAGCCGTGCCGGTGGCGGTGAGCCTGTTCACGCCGACGGAGATCGACCTTTACACTCCCGTCCAATCGACCATCGTGGCGGCCATCGAGCAGACTGTGGCAAACGAAGTGGCTGTTGAGGGCGAACCCAACGAGGAGTAATTCTCAACGCTTTTCTCACTCGTTTTTCGCGTCAGTTCGACCCGTTGGCCCTGCCAACAAAATGCTAACGATGTTGCCCACACGACGGCCGTGCGGGTACAATCCGAGTGCCCTACGATTTTCACCAGTTCCACTGACAACAAAGGGTTTCCCGCACGATTCAAGCACGACCGCGACGCGGGTGAAGTGTCACTCAGCTAGGTGCAGCGCAAGGTTCGGCGCTCGGCCTAAGCCCACCACGGGAGCGGCCGGGGTACAGGATACCTGCACACCACCGGGGCATCCCCGAAGCGTTCCTTCCGCCGCTTGGTCCGCCGGCGGATGACGCACACCAGACGGCGGCGAGCGCACTCCCCGGCGTAGACCGCAAACGCATCTCGCAGCTCGTCGCGGCGGGCCAACTCGCTCGGCTTGAGGTAGTGGTCGAGCGGCCGCTTGTGCCACTTCGGCCGCTTCCGCCCGGCCCCCGGTGGGCCATGCCGCCACACCAACTCCCTGAACCGCTTGAGGGCCTGCTCGACGGACTCGCCGTCGCGGACCTCGATCCGAACACCCATGCGTGTGCGTCTTGTACGGCTGACGCGCTGCCGGTTGAAAGAGCCTTCTGCCGCCGAACAGGTGTTTATCCCAATCCACAGATCACATAAATCCGGGCCGGGTTCGCCTCACTGTGGCTGGGGACAACGCCCCCAGCCTAGCGATGTGCGGTGGCCGGGTCAAAAGCCAATCTTCGGGCCGGAGAAAATCCGCGCCCCCACGATATTGACATTTGTTCACGTATCGGCGTAGAGTGCGGTGTCATTTCACCGGAGGTAAGTCATGACGGCCACCGCACCCTCGCCCGTCGCCAACCGCATCGCATCACACTTCGCCCCGCCGCTGCCGACGACGCCGGAGGAGCGGCAACGGGTCTGGGCCGACGCCCTCGCCGCCGCCATGTTGTTCTACCAGCGGCAGCTCGCCAGCCCGATCCGGGCGGAAGCAGCCGAGGCCGCCCGCGCCGTCTTCGACCTGGAGAAGACGCGGCTACGGCACGGCCGCCCGCTCGCCGGGGCCGCGAACCCGCCGGAGCCGGAGGTGCTGCCGCCGCTCGAACCGCTCTACCAGGTCAAGGCGTGCGAGCAGACGCTCGACGCGGCCGTAAAGGTCGGGGCGTTCGAGGAGGAAGACGAGGAAGAGGCGGACCTGCCGCCGGGGTTGGAAGGGATGACGGACGACGAGCTGGCGGACGCCTACGAGCGGCACGACCCGAACGGGTTCGCGACGGTGCTGGCGATGGTGAAGGAGGAGGGGGCACGGGCCGGCCGGCCGTGCGACGACGCGCGGGTGCGGGCGACGGCCCGGCGGTTCGTCGCCCGCAAGCTCGGCGAACTCCGGGCCGGGCGGCCGGCGAGCGTCCCGGCGTGAGCGGGACGTGGCTTCCCGAACCCGACGGCCTAACGCCGAATCTTGTGCGCCGCCGACACCACGTAGCCACGTCCCGCTCACGCCGGGACGCTCGCCGTTGCATGGCCGCGAACGGTTCTCATGCCGAGGAGGTTCCGATGACCCGCCTGCCGTCACCCGACGTACACGCCGCCGCGCATCGTTGGGTCGAACGCGAAGAAGTCGCGGATCACGTCGCCGTTCGCGGCGAACAGCCGGACCCGCGGGCCGCCGCCCAGGCCGGTCCCGTACACCGTCCGCGTCTCGCCCGTCGGCGTCCGCACGTTGCCGACCGTCACGCCGCCCAGGAACCCCGGCTCGAAGATCAGGTCCGAGTCCAGTTGCGCCGCCGTGAACGCGTCGAACGTCGTCACCATCGGCTGCCGGCCGGCGGCGGACGCGGCCGTCAGCACGGTGCGGGTGCCGTCGAAGCTCAGGGCCACGTTCACCCCGTTGCGGGACGCCGGGTCGAACGCGAAGAAGCTGGAGATCAGCTGCGTGCCGGGGCCGCGGAAGACTTTGACGTGCGGCCCGGCCCGGAACCCCGGCCCGGTGGCGAGCAGCCGGCCGGACACGGCCACCGACACGCCGCTGCGGAGGTTCGGGTCGTAGGCGAAGAAGCTGTTGACGAGTTGCGCCGACCCGTTCGCGAACGAGTAGACGTTCACCGCCGGGCCGCCGCCGAGGCCGGCCCCGGTGACGATCTCGGCCACGCCGTCGCCCGTCAGGTCGCCGGCCGCCAGGCTCACCCCGCCGACGAACGACGGGGCGTAGGCGAAGAACTCGGTCAGCAGGTTGAAGCTCGTGCCGTCGAAGATGCGCACCCGCGGCTGGGCGCTGATCGCGCCGCCGACGATCACGTCCTCGACGCCGTCGCCGGTCACGTCCGCGGTGGCGACGACCGCCCCGCACCAGAAGTCGTCCTCGAACGGCCGGAACCGCCGCAGCTCCGTGCCGTCCGCGTCGAAGACGACGACCTCGGTGGTGATGCCGAACCCGGAACTCGCGGCGAAGATTTCGCGGATCGCCGGCCGCGCCGCGACGGTGACGGTCGCCGTGCCGGTGCTGCCGGTGAGGTCGTTCGTGGCCGGGACGAACACGGCCGACAGCGCGTTCGCGCCGACCGGCAGCCCGGACCGGGTGAGCGTGGCGACGCCGTTCGTGACCGCCGCGGAACCGAGCGGCGTGGTCCCGTTGAAGAAGTTCACCGTGCCGTTCAGGATGGCCGGGTTGACGGCGGTACTGGTGTCGAACGCGACGGCGGCGGTCAACGTGAACGCGGTGTCCTCGAACCCGGTCGCCGGCACGACGGCGAGCGTCGTCCGCGTCGGAACCGGGTTCACCGTCAGTGTCGCCGGGATCGACGCCGACCCCTGGAACGCGGGGTCGCCGGAGTACGCGGCGAGGATCGAGTACGCCCCGTCGCCGACCGGCAGGCCGGCCGCGAGGGTGAACGCGGCCTGCCCGTTCACGACGGCCACGGTCGCGACCGGCGACCCGTCCACGGCGAACGTGACCGTGCCGCCGGTCGGCGACCCGCCTACGTCCCCGACGACGGTGGCCGTGAACGTGACCGGGTCGGTCGCGAGGACCGGGTTCGGCGCGGCCGTCACGGTGGTCGTCGTCGGGATCGTGTTCACCACGAGCGCGACCGGCGCGGACGTTGAAGTGGTGAACGTCGGGTCGCCGGAGTAGACGGCCGTTATCTGGTACGACCCGACGGCGAACGGCAGCTGCACCGCGGCGGTCCCGGTCGCGTCGAGCGGCACGGCCCCGGTGATGACGGTCCCGTTCGCGAAGAACTGCACCGCCCCGGTCGGCGTGCCGCCGGCCGTGGACGCGACGGCCGCGGACAGCGTGACCGGCTGGTTCGCGAACGCCGGGTTCGGGTCCACGGCCACGGTCGTGGTCGTCGGGATCGGAGTGACGACGAGCGTGACCGGAGCCGAGGACGACGGGCCGAAGGCCGCGTCGCCGGAGTACGCCGCGAAGACCTGGTACGACCCGACGGCGAACCCGGCGGGGGTGGGCAGCACGGCGTTCCCGGCCGCGTCGATGGCGACCGGCGCGCCGAACGCCGTGCCGTTCAGGAAGAACTGCACCGTGCCGGTCGGGACGCCGGCCGACGCCGGCGTGACGGTCGCGAAGAACGTGACGGGCCGGTTCACGAACGCCGGGTTCGGGTTCGCGCTCGCGGCCGTCGTCGTGGCGGCGAGGGCGACGAACGTGCTCGCGGTCGAGGCCGCCGGCAGGTACGCGGCGTCCCCGGCGTAGGCGATGCTGACCGTGAACGGCCCGGCCGTCGGGACGGTCGCGGTGAAACTCACGTTCCCCACGGCGTCCAGTGCGCCGGTCCCGGCCGGCGCGCCGTTCAGGATCAGCGTGACCGTGCCGGTCGGTTGGAACCGCGGGTCGGTCACGCTGCCGGTCACGGTGAACGGCTGCCCGGCGACCGGGGTTCCCGTCACCGTCTGCGTCAGCGTCGCCGGGACTTGCACCTCGAACGCGCCGGCGTCGGCCGTGCCGTTCACCACGCGGGGGAAGCCGGGGCCGCGCTGGTCGGTCGTCAGCGTGCCGGCGTTCCCCTTGTCGCGGGCCGGGCTGCCGGGGTTGAGGCCGTGGACGAGGGCGTTGGGGTCGCCGCCGAAGAAGCCGAGCGGCGTGAGCAGCGGGTCGAGCGGGGCCGCGGCGGAGCCGACCTGGTCGCCGTTCACGCCGTCGGCGAACCCGCTGGCCGGGTCGGCGACGCCGATGACGTTCGACCCGAGGGAGACGTACGGGACCACCTGGCCCCCCGTGAGCGGGGACACGTCCGGGTCGATCGGGCCGCGGTTGCCGGCGATGACGCTGCCGCGGACGCTGTCGCTCGGCCCGCCGCTGAACGCGGTCGAGCCGAGGCCGCCGCCGCGGGTCGCGACGGCGTCGTCCCCGCCGCCGGCGACGACCTCGTTGTTCGTGATCGTGACGCTGCCGATCAGCGACGTGGACGAGAACCCGGAGAGCCGCACGCCGCCGCCGACCGCCTGCCCGCGGCTGGCGTTGCCCGCGCCGAGCGTGCCGGCCCCGCCGACGGCCGTGTTCCCGGAGACGGTGCTGTTCTCGAACGCGGCCGTGCCGAGGAAGACGTTGAACTCCACCCCGCCGCCGCCGGCGTCGCCGCCCAGCCCGCCGTTGGTCGCGTCGCCGCTGCCGTCGCCGCCGACGGCCAGGTTCGCGTCGAACGTGCTGTCCTGAACGACGGCGGTACTCGCGCCGACGGACAGCCCGCCGCCGGTCGCCTCGCCGCCGGCCGCGAACTGCGCCCCGGCCCCGCCGCGGGCCTGGTTGTTGTCGATCCGCGACCCGGCGACGACGGCGGCCGAGCCGTCGAGGGACAGCCCGCCGCCGCGGGCGTCGCCGCCGGTGTTGAACTCGCCGAACCCGAACGCCGTCCCGCCGGTGGCGGCGTTGCCGGTGATCCGGGCGGCGGTGATTTGCGTGGACCCGCTGAACGACGCATGGACGCCGCCGCCGAACGCGGACCCGCCGCGCTCGCCGTTCTCGACGCCGTCGCCGCCGGTGGCGGTGTTGTTGGAAATCACCCCGCCGGTGACGGTGAGCGTACCGAACGACGCGACGCCGCCGCCGAACGCGGACCCGGCCGACGAGCTGCCGACGACCCCGTCCGGGCCGACCGCCGCGTTGCCGACGACGGTGACGGCGTTGAGCGCGAGCGTGCCGTTGCTCCGGACGCCGCCACCGGCCGCGTCGGTCCCGGCCGGCGCAACGTGCGTACCGTTCACGATCACGCCGCCGTTGACGATGACGACGCCCATCGGGTCCGGCACGTCCAGCACGCGGTCGCCGAGGCCGGCCGCGTCGATCGTCGCGCCGGCCAGTTCCAGCGTCAGCACGTCCAGCACGTCGAGGTCGCCGGTGACGCCGGCGTCCTCTTCCGCCCCGGCGACGGTCAGCAGGTACGTCCCGGCGGGGGCGACGACGGTGTCCGCGCCGGCCGTGGCGTTCGCCGCCAGAATCGCCGACCGCAACGTGACCTGCCCGCCGGGGAGCTGCCCGGTGGCGAGGTTGACGCCGGCGGTGTCGAGGTCCTGGACCGTGGTGGCGGTGAACGTCGCCGGGGCGAGGCGGTCTTCGAGCGGGACGACGGGCTGGAGCTTCCGCGGCTTCGTGTGGCGTCGCATGATGAGTGTCGGTCCGTGGGTGCGCGTAGTCTCATTACATCGGACGTTACCTTAGCCGAAGTGGATTGCACGGGCGCGGAATTCGACCCGTGGTCGGATGAGAACCGTCACGGCTTGCGCAACTCCACCGACCCTGACTTCCGAAGTCCGGCTTCGACTTCGGAAGTCGAGCGGAACCAACACAGACGGGGGGCGGAAGGCCCCTGCACGGGATCGACTTCCGAAGTCGAAGCCGGACTTCGGAAGTCGGGCCGCCCGAACCCGCCTTGACCCCCGTTTCCCGCGTCCGTTACGATGCCGCCTCTCGTTCTGACAAGGATGTCGCACGATGATCGCCACCCCCGGCCCCGGCTTCGCGTCCGCCGTCGCCGACGCCGTGAAATCGCCGGACCGGATCGAGGCGGCCCGCTGGGCCGCGGAGCTGCCGTACTTCCGCTGGCTGCACGCGCAACTGCCGGAGCCGTTCTTCCACACGCAGGCGTTCCTGCTGTTCCTGCTCGTCGTCGCCGTCGCGTACTGGACGGTCCCGCGGCGATGGAACACCGTGCGCGTCTGGCTACTGGTCGTCGCCAGTTTCCACTTCTACGCCGCGTGGAACGCCAGCCTCGCGCTGCTCGTCACCGTCACGACGCTCGCCGACTACGCCCTCGCCCGGCTCATGGACCGCACCGAGACGCAGCGCCACCGCCGGCTGTTGATGTTCGCCAGCGTCGGCATGAACCTCGGCGTCTTGTGCTACTTCAAGTACCGCGGGTTCTTCCTCAACGAGCTGCACGCCCTCGTCGGCCGGTTCGGGTTCGACGCGGGGTATCAGACGCTCAGCCCGCTCGACATCCTCGTGCCGTTCGGCATCTCGTTCTACACGTTCGAGGCGATCAGCTACGCCGTGGACGTGTACCGGCGGAAGGTGAAGGCCGAGACGAGCCTGCCGCACTTCCTGCTGTTCATCCTGTTCTTCCCGCACCTCGTCGCCGGGCCGATCGTCCGCGCCGGGGACTTCCTCCGGCAGGCGCACCGGGTCAAGCGGTGGAACTGGCTGCGGGTGCAGATCGGGTTGCAGTTGTTCCTCCTCGGCGTGTTCAAGAAGCTGGCCATCGCGGACCGGATGGCCGTGTTCACGGACGGCGCGGGCGGCGTGCCGGGGCCGTTCCTCGCGCCGGAACTGCACAACACGAGCGCCCTGTGGCTGGCGGTCCTCGCCTACGCCCTCCGCATCTACTGCGACTTCTCCGGCTACTCGGACATGGCGCTCGGCCTGGCGCACCTGTTCGGGTACAAGCTGACGCAGAACTTCAACATGCCGTACCTGGCCGCGAACGTGTCCGAGTTCTGGCGGCGGTGGCACGTCAGTCTGAGCACGTGGCTGCGGGACTACGTGTTCATCCCGCTCGGCGGCAGCCGCGGCGGGGCGTGGGCGACGAACCGGAACCTACTGCTCACGATGGTCCTCGGCGGCCTCTGGCACGGGGCGAACTGGACCTACGTGGTGTGGGGCCTGCTCCACGGGCTGCTGCTGATCCTGCACCGGCAGTTCCGCGCGTGGGCCGAGGCACGGCCGACGGTGGACGCATACCTCAAGACGTGGCTCGGCACGGCGGCGCGGGTGGCGGTGACGTTCGTGGCCGTGTCGCTGTGCTGGGTGTTCTTCCGGCCGGAGTGGGACAAGGCGATCGAGATGTTCCGCCGGATGCTCGGCTGGCACGACGGCCTGACGCTGCCGCTGCACAACCGCAGCCTGTGGTACACGGCGCTGTTCATACTGTTCTGCCACGTCCTGGTGGCAAAGGGATTGTGGCAGAAGCTGTGGGAGCGCGCCCCGGCCGCGGTGCTGGGCGTCGGGTACGCGGTCTGTTTGACGGTGGCGATGGTACTCGCCCCGGACGGCGGGAAGACGTTCATCTACTTCACGTTTTGACAAAGAAACCCGGTATGTCACACGTTGTGGCACTCGAATCGACCCTCTTGTTCCCTCCCCCCTTGGGGGGGAGGGTTAGGGAGGGGGGTCAGCCTTTCCCTCACGGTGAGGATCGCGTCCGAGGTGTGAAGCTCGGGGGGGGGCGCGCCGCCCCCCCCCCCCCCCGCCCCGGGGCCGCCCGGGGCGGGGGGCGGCGGCGCCCCCCGGGGGGGCCAAGCACCGCAAGACAAAC